>SLKW01000236.1 GCA_007134405.1 Paracoccaceae bacterium | reverse complement strand
CGCTATTCCCGAACGAACGAGCCGCCCCTAGAGGGCGAGAACACGTTCGAGGGGGACGTGAAGAACGACACGACCTCGCAGGGCGGGGTCAACCCGAACCAGCGCGGGCGGACGAACAAGTAGCACCGGCTTCCGGCTCGCTGGTGACAAGCGCATGAGCTTCGGCATCCTTGAAACTGCGCCGCGCGCGGGCGGTTGATCTTTCTCCCGCCACGGGGCAAGGCACCGGCGGATCTACCGGGGACGCGCGATGGAGCGAGTGGAAGGCGGCGCGGCAGGGCCGGTCATGGTGCTGGTGCGGCCGCAGATGGGCGAGAATATCGGCGCGGCGGCGCGGGCGATGCTGAATTTCGGGCTCGACCGGATGCGGATTGTGGCGCCGCGCGACGGTTGGCCGAACCCGAAGGCGGTGGCGATGGCGTCGGGCGCGGGCCGGGTGCTGGAGCGTGCCGGGCTGTTCCCCGACCTCGACGCGGCGCTCGCGGATTGCGATCGGGTCTATGCGACGACGGCGCGCGGGCGGGAGCTGGTCAAGTCCGTCCTGTCGCCCGAGGCGGCGATGGCGGAGGCCGCGGCGCTGACCGCGGGGGGCAAGCGCGTCGCGGTCCTCTTCGGGCCCGAGCGCGCCGGACTGGAGAATGACGACATCATCCGCGCCAATGCCATCGTCACGGTGCCGGTCAATCCGGAGTTCTATTCGCTGAACCTGGCGCAATGCGTGCTGCTTCTGGCCTATGAATGGCAGCGCCAGAAAGGCGCGGCGATGCCCGCCGGGATGGCCGTGGACCTGGCCAGCCAGCTCGAGGTCGCGCGGCTGGGCGATCATCTTGAGGAGCGGCTGGAGGCGGCGCGGTTCTTCTTTCCGCCCGACAAGGCGCCGGGGATGAAGCGCAACCTGCGCAACATGCTGACCCGCTGGGGACTGACCCGGGCCGAAGTGCAGACGCTGCACGGTATCCTGCGACAACTCAGCCGCCGCGAATGACAGGCGCAGGCGCCAAGCGCCCTTGATGCCGGGGCAGGGCGCCTCTAGCTTGCCGCGCGTGAAGGAGAGCACGATGGCGAAACGCCCCATTTTCGAGGAAGTTGCCGAGGGCGCGCAAAAGTCGCCCGCGCCGCGCGTGATGATCGAGCGCCCGGCCGGCGCGCGCCGCGCGATCCGGGGCTGGCTGATCGTACTGTTCGCCCTGGTCGCGGTGATGGTCGCGGTGGGCGGGCTGACGCGGTTGACCGGATCGGGCCTGTCGATCACCGACTGGCGGCCTGTGACCGGGGCGATCCCGCCGATGTCGGCGGCCGACTGGGAGCGCGAATTCGAGGCTTACCGGCAGATCGACCAGTACCGGCTGCTGAATGAGGGGATGAGCCTGGCGGAATTCCAGTTCATCTACTGGTGGGAATGGGGGCACCGGCAACTGGGCCGGCTTATCGGGCTGGTCTGGGCGGTAGGGTTCCTGTGGTTCTGGCTGCGGGGACAGATCCCGCCGGGCTGGACCGGGCGGCTGCTGGGCCTGGGCGCGCTTGGCGGGCTGCAGGGGGCGATCGGCTGGTGGATGGTCGCCTCGGGGCTGACGGAGGGGATGGTGGCGGTCGCCTCGTACCGGCTGGCGGTGCATCTGGGATTGGCCTTCGTGATCCTGGGCCTGCTTGCGTGGTACATTCTGCGCCTGGGCCGGTCGCAGGCCGCGCTTCTGCAAGCGCGGCGCGCGCGCGAGGGCCGGGCGTTCCGGATGTCGACGGGACTGATGCATTTCGCCTTCCTGCAGATCCTGCTGGGCGCGCTGGTGGCCGGGATCGACGCCGGGCGCGGCTATACCGACTGGCCGCTGATGGCGGGCGGGATCTTTCCGCCGGGGATGTTCGACCTGGAGCCGGTCTGGCGCAACTTCTTCGAGAATGACGGGACGGTGCAGTTCATCCACCGCAAGGCGGGCTATCTGCTGGCGATTTTCGCGCTGGTGGTCTGGCTGCGCGGGCGGCGATCCAGCTTTGCCTCGGTGCGCGGGGCGTTTCACGCGATGGGCGCGCTCATGGCCGCGCAGGTGGTGCTGGGCATCGTGACCGTGATCCACGGCGCGCCCTGGCAGCTGGCCATTGCGCATCAGATCCTGGCGGTGGTGCTGTGGGTGGCGATCCTGCGCGCGCGCTTCCTGGCCGGGTATCCCGAGGGCGCGACCATCGGCAGGGCGCGCGCATGACCGCGTTCGAGGCGCTTGCCGCGCACGACCGCGAAACCTGCGCGCTGGAGCAGGTCATGGGCCGGTTGCGCTGGGATCAGGAGGTGATGATGCCGCGCGGAGCGGGCGCGCAGCGGGCCGAGGAGATGGCGGCGCTGGAAACCGTTCTGCACGCGCGCCGCAGCGATACGCGCATCGGCGACTGGCTGGCGACGGCCGAGGCGCCGGATGCGGCGGGCGTGGCGCTGATGCGGCTGATCCGGCGCGACTACGACCGGCAAAGCCGCGTGCCGCTGGACCTGGCCGCCGAGATCGCGCGCACCGCCTCGTTGTCGCACGACATCTGGGCCGAGGCGCGGGCGCGCGAGGACACCGCGCATTTCCTGCCGATCCTGTCGCGGATGGTTGCGCTCAAGCGCGAGGAGGCGGCGGCGCTGGCCGCTGGCGGGGACGGCTATGACGCGCTACTTGACGAATACGAGCCGGGCACGACGGGCGCGGACATCGCCGCCATGTTTGACCGGATGCGCCCCCGGCTGCGCGCGCTGCGCAATGCCGCGCTGGCCGCGCCCGGCCAGCCCGCGCCCCTTCTGGGCGAGTTCGAGCGCGAGACACAGATGCGCATCGCCCGCATCCTGGCCGAGGTCTTCGGCTACGATTTCCAGCGCGGGCGGCTCGATCTGGCGGTGCATCCTTTCTCGTCGGGGTCGGGGGACGATGTGCGCATCAGCACGCGGATCGTCGAGGCGGATCCGTTCAACTGCTTCTATTCGACGATCCACGAGGTCGGCCACGCCGCCTACGAGCAGAACATCGACCGCGCCTTCGTGCTGAGCCGGCTGGGGCGCGGGGTCTCGATGGGGGTGCATGAAAGCCAGGCGCGGTTCTACGAGAACCAGATCGGCCGGTCCTGGCCGTTCTGCGCCTGGCTTTTCGAAAAGATGCGCGGCGAGTTCGGCGATTTCGGCATCGCCGGGCCGGAGGAGTTCTACGCCACGGTCAACCGGCTTGCCGGAGGCTTCATCCGGACCGAGGCCGACGAGGTTCAGTACAACCTGCACATCATGATGCGCTTCGATCTGGAGCGCGCGCTGATCGCGGGCGATCTGCAGGTCGGCGATCTGGAGGCCGCCTGGAACGACCGATTCGAGGCCGATTTCGGTTACGAGGTCGACCGGCCGTCGCACGGGATGCTGCAGGACGTGCATTGGGCCGTGGGGCTATTCGGCTATTTCCCCACCTATTCTCTGGGCAATGTCTATGCCGGGTGCCTGATGCAGGCGCTGTGCGCGGATCTGCCCGGCCTGGATGCGAAGGTGGCGCAGGGCGATCCGGGGTCGGCGACCGCCTGGCTGCGCGAGAAGGTGCAGGTGCATGGCGGGCTGAGGGAGCCCCGCGCGACCGTCGCCCGAGCCTGCGGGTTCGAGCCGCACGAGGGGCCGCTTCTGGATTACCTGGAAGCAAAGTTCAGCCGTATCTACGCGCTCTGACCCATGGTGCCCGAATTGCAGATCATCGCCATCAATGCCACCTGCCTGGCGGTCGGCTATTTCGGCATCTATCCCGCGCTGGCGCAGAAATCGATCCTGGCAGTGGGGATCGGCGACCTGATCGTGTCGATCATCGCGATCGGGACGGCGGGGACGCTGTTCTGGGGAACGGGAGTCGAGTTTCGGCTGCTCGGCATATCGATGAACTGGTTCGCCTTTTCACTGACGACTCTGATCGCGATGGGGCTGCCGCTGTTTTTCTGGTTTGCCCGCCGCCACGGTATCTGGCCGGACGACGAGGGTTGAGGCTGTCGCGTCAGCGTCGAGGGCGTCAGTCGGTGAGGAGCAGCGCCAGCGGGACCTTGGCGAAGATCCGCTCCGCCTCGACCGTTGCGTGGCGACTGCGGTCGATCAGGTTCAGCCAGGGGCCCGTCGCCCCCTGCGGCAGGAGAAGGCGCGTGTCCGCCCATGCGTCCGGCGCGTCCTGCGCAGGGTAGAGCGCGGCGGCGACGACAAGGCGTGTCGTGCGCCAGTGGCGGACGAAGCCCACGAAGCGCCGCCCCGCCGGCCCCTGGGCCGAGACCGGACGGTAACTGCCCCGGGCGAAGAGATCCGGGTTCGACCGGCGCAACCGAAGCAGCCCCGCCGCCAGCGCAAGCTTCACCGTTGCGCCGCGCATGTCCGGTGTCCAAAGCGGCTCATCTTCGGCGAAGGCCGCGAGCATCTCGCGGCGCCTGTCGAAATCCACCGGCCGGCGATTGTCGGGATCGACCAGGCTCTGCTCCCAAAGCTCGGCGCCCTGGTAAGTGTCGGGGATGCCGGGAACGGTGAGTTTGAGCGCAAGCTGAATAAGCGCATTGACCTGTCCGTCGGGTGCGACCCGGCGCTCGAACCTGCGGAAGGACGCCAGAAACGCGTTGTCCGGCGCAGGGTCGAGCGCGCGGGCCACGAACATCTCCAGGGCCGCCTCGTAGCGCGGACTGCCATAGACCCAGCGCGTGTTCACGCCGGCTTCGCGCGCGGACTTCACCAGCGCCGCGGCAATTCTGTCCCTGAGGTCATCCACCTCACCCTCTGACGGGTCACGATCGGGGTCCAGATCGGCGGGCCAGGCACCGAGCAGCATCTGGTAGAAGAAGTATTCCTCGTTCGGGTCGATTGGTGCGCTGGGATCGGCCAGCAGGTCGTGCCACTCCGCCACCGCCATGCGCCAGGCGTCGGCATGGCCGCTGATGGCCAGGATCCGGGCGCGCGCGTCCTCGCCGCGTTTGGTGTCGTGGGTCGAACTGCAAAGCATCGACGCAGGCTGCCGCCGCAGACGCGCGGCGGACAGCCGGTGAAAGGCGGTGACCGACAGGCCGAAGCGTCCCGGTTCGCTGCCCACCTCGTTGAGCGCGATGAGGCGGGCATATCGGTAAAGCGCCTTGTCCTCGAGCCCCTTTGCCATAACGGGGCCAGTGAACTGCTGGACGCGCATCGCTGCGTTCAGGATGTCACCGCTGTCTTCCGGCCGGTCGCGGGCCAGATCGAGCGTCAGCACCGAGGCGATGAAGTCGAAGACATCGGGCCCAAGCTCGGGCGCCTGGCGGCGCGCGCGGTTCAGGGCGGCGGTGATCCGGCCGCGATCTTCCTGCGAGAGCCCCTCGACGCTGGCATAAGTGCGATAGATGTCGAGCCCCACGACCACTGCAGAAAGACCTGCACGCAGGGCCGCGCGCCCGATATCGGCGGTTTCGGGGTTGCGCGCCGCCAGTTCGAGCAGCCGGGCGGTCAGCGCCTCAAGTTCGGCGGCCATCGGATAGGCCATGACCTCCTGCTTGGCGATCTGCACGACGCGGCCCGGAGTGCGGCGGTGGCGGGTGAAGACGGGGTAGAGCCGGCTCAGTGCCCGCGCGCCCTGCGGGTCGGCCAGAAGCTCCACCGCCTGGTTGGCGAATTCGTAGCCGGTCGTGCCCTCGCATGGCCAGTCCGCGGGTAGATCCTCGCCCGGGCCGAGAATCTTTTCGACGTAAAGCGGGAAGGGGCGGTCGATGCTGCTGCGCAGCCGCCGGAGGTATTGCGCGGGGTCGAGAAGCCCATCGATATGGTCGATGCGCAAGCCGTCCACCACACCGTCGCGCATCAGGCGCAGGATCATCTCGTGCGTGGCATCGAAGACGTCGGGGTCTTCGATGCGCAAGCCCGCCAGGTCGCTGATAGTGAAGAAACGGCGGTAGTTGATCGCGTCGCCATCGAGCGTGAAGCGCGAGGCGCGCCAGTACTGCCGCGAGATGAGCCGGTCGAGCGCGTCCCAGCTTTCCGGATCGCCCGCCGTCCCGGTGAAGGCGTCGAGCGCGGGGGCGAGCTGTGCTTCGGTGGCCGATGCGAGGCGCGTGGCGAGGTTCTGCCAGAGCGTGTCATCGGGCGGGGCGCCCGCGGCGGCGCCCTCGTAGGCGCTGGCGAGGCCGGTCAGATCGGGGGCTTTGCGCAGGATCTCGGCGTAGTCGCGGGGGCAGATCGGCAGCTTGTGGGTGTCATGCGCCCAGAGGGCGAAGCCGCCGTCGTCGCACCGCAGCCGCAACTCGCCGCGCGCGAGCACCGCGCCGTAGTGATCGCCCAGAAACGGCACCAGCACCTTGCCGGTATGCGGATGGTGTGGCGCGCCAGGCAGGTGAGCGGACCAATCGATGTCGAACCAGTGTGCGAAGGGGCTTTCGGGGCCCCATTCGAGCACGCTGAGCCAATAACGATTGTCGCTGCCGCCGATCCCCATGTGGTTGGGCACGAAATCGACGATCAGCCCCATCTGGCGGGCGTGGAGCGCCGCGGCGAGGGCGCGCAGGTCGTCCTCCGTCCCCAGGGCGGGGTTGAGGCGGTTGAAGTCGACGACATCGTAGCCGTGCGTGCTGCCCTCGCGCGCGGCGGTGATCGGCGAGACGTAGAGATGGCTGATGCCGAGATCGTCCAGATAGGGCACGAGCGCTGTCGCATCGGCGAAGCGGAAGTCCTCGCTCAACTGGACCCGGTAGGTGGCGCGAACGCTCATGGCTCGGCCTTTTGCGACGGACGCTCGGCGCGGATGCCTTCGGTGATGCGCTGGAAAAGCGGGGTGTGCGGCAGGTCCTCGAGCGTTACGCCAAGCTTGCGCCGCCAGTTGGGATAGCCGTCGGTCGTGCTGGGCAGGTTCACGGGCGCCTGTTCGCCCGCCAGATCCTCGAGCCGTGCGGCGAAAAGAAGCGAGGGCGTGCGTGCCATCATCCGATGGGTCGCGACGACCAGGGCCTCTGGCGCGCCGTCGCTGCCGGCTTCCTCGACCTCGGTCGGCGAGAGAAGCTGCAGGCGTTGGAGGTCGGCGAGAAGGTCCTGACGCTCCTGCGCCCGCGCGTGGGTCTGATCTGCGACGGCCTCGGCGCTGATGAGGCCGTATTCGCCGCGCAGGGCGACATCGTCGCCGCGCCACCAGCCCTGGAAAGTCGGCAAGTCATGCGTCGACAGGCAGACGAGCGCTTTGTCCGGGTAGTGTTCGGGCGGGATGAAACCGGCCTCAGTGCGCTCGAACAGAAGAATGCGGTAGGACAGGATGCCAACCTGGTCCATGACCTCGCGAAAGCCCTCGGGCACATTGCCCAGATCCTCGCCGATAATGACCGTGCGCCGTTCTTGCGACGCCTGGGCGAGGGCCGTGAGCATGTCCGGGAAGGGGTAGCGGACATAGGTGCCTTCGGCCGGGGTCATGCCTTCGGGGATTAGGAAAAGTTGCCAGAGCCCCATCGCGTGATCGATCCTGATCGCGCCCGCGCGTCGCGTTGCATCCTCCATCAGGGAACGGAAGGGGGCGGCATGGCGTTCGGCCATCACCACGGGCGAGAGCGGCGCCAGGCCCCATTCCTGCCCGTCCTCGTTGAAATAGTCGGGCGGGGCACCGACATGGATGCCAGGCACGACCAGTCGCCGGTCGGACCAGACGCCCGAGCCGTCCGGCGCCTCGCCTACCGCGAAGTCGAGATAGAGGCCGATCTTCATGCCCGCCGCGTGACAAGCCTCGCGCGCGTCGCGAAGCTGCCGGTCGGCGAGCCATTGCAGCCAGATGTGGAACTCGACATCGTCAGGGTGATCCTCGGCGAAGGCGCGCGCGGCGGGACCGTCGATGTTGTGCCATTCTTCGGGCCACCCCGCCCAGCCGGCGCCATGGCCCTGCGCGGCCAGATGCTCCGAGATTGCCTCGAACAGGGCGTGGTTGTAGAGCGGCGCGCCCCCTTCGGTGCGAAACGCCTCCAGCCCCTCGCCGCGCGGGTTGCGTTTCCAGAGGGTGCGGAGCACCGGCAGCTTCAGTAGCGCCACGGCGGGATAATCCACCAGTTCCGTGGCCCGTGCCCGCGCGACGGCCTCCATGTCGGCAAGGGCGGGGTCGAACCCT
>SLKW01000310.1 GCA_007134405.1 Paracoccaceae bacterium | reverse complement strand
ATTCGCTGACTGAAGACCGCCACGCAAAGACAAGAAGTGTTAACCGGTCGGGCCTATCCAGCCTTGGCCTCCGACTTGCCTATGGTGCGGAGGTCAAAGGCCGCAGCGAGCAGCGCCTGGGTGTATGACTGGGTAGGCTGTTTGAAGATTCGCTCGGCCGGGCCGGCCTCGACGACATCGCCGTCCTTCATCACGACGATCTCGTGCGACATGGCCCGCACCACGCGCAGGTCGTGGCTGATGAAGACGTACGCCAATTGGTGGCGCCTCTGTAAGTCACGGAGCAGCTCGACGATCTGCACCTGAACGGTCATGTCCAGCGCCGAGGTCGGCTCGTCGAGGACGACCAGTTTCGGTCGCAGGATCATGGCGCGCGCGATAGCGATGCGCTGACGCTGGCCGCCCGAGAATTCATGCGGGTAACGCGTCATCGTCGCCGGCTCGAGGCCGACCTCGGTCATGATCTCGGCGACCATCGCACGCGGGTCCTGCCCCTCTGGCACGCCATGTACGCCCAGGCCCTCGGCGATAATCTCCTCGACCGTCATGCGCGGGCTGAGGCTGCCGAAAGGGTCCTGAAAGACCACTTGCATCTGCGCACGCAGCGGGCGCAACTGCCGTGATGACCGGCCAGCGATATTCTGCCCCATGAAGATGATTGGCCCATCCGACGACACGAGACGAAGGATCGCCATGGCCAGGGTCGTCTTGCCTGAACCGGATTCACCCACGATGCCGAGCGTCTCGCCCGCCCGCAGACGTACCGAGGCAGAATTCACGGCCTTGATATGTCCGACGGTGCGCCGAAGAATGCCGCGCTGAATCGGGAACCAGACACGCAAGGCTTCGGTCTGCAAAATCTCGGTCGTGGTCTGCGGCAGCGGATCCGGGCCGCCCTTCGGCTCGGCCGCGAGCAGCATCTTCGTGTAGGGGTGGGTCGGGGCGTCGAAGACCATGTCGGTCGGGCCCTGCTCGACGATGACGCCCTGCTGCATGACGCACACCCGGTCGGCGACGCGGCGCACGATCCCGAGGTCGTGGGTGATGAAGAGCATGCTCATCCCCGTCTCGCGCTTGAGATCGGCGAGCAGCTCCAGGATCTGCGCCTGGATGGTGACGTCGAGCGCCGTGGTGGGTTCGTCGGCGACCAGAAGCTTCGGCTCGTTCGCCAGCGCGATGGCGATCATCACCCGCTGGCGCTGGCCACCCGATAGCTGGTGCGGGTAGGCTTTCACCCGCGTCTCGGCCTCCCGGATGCCGACCTTGTGCAGAAGCTCCAACACCCGAGCGCGCGCCGGAGCGCCCTCGATCTTCTGGTGCAGCGCCAACGCCTCGAGAATCTGCTTTTCCACCGTGTGCAGCGGATTGAGCGAGGTCATCGGCTCCTGGAAGATGAAGCTGATCTCATTGCCGCGCACCTTGCGCAGTGCATCTTGAGGCGCGCCTATCATCTCGGCGCCGTTGAACGCGACCGAGCCCGTGACAGTGGCGGAGTCGGGCAGCAGGCCCACGGTCGAAAGCGCAGTGACCGACTTGCCGGAACCGGATTCGCCCACCAGCGCCACCGTCTCGCCCGGCTCGATGGCGAAGGCGACGTTGCGCACCGCGTCGACCGCGCGACCGTCCTGGCGGAAGGTGACGGACAGGTCCTTGACCGACAGAAGGCTCATTTGAAGGTCTTTCGCGGATCGAAGGCATCGCGCACGCCTTCGAAGATGAAGACCAGAAGGCTGAGCATGATGGCGAAGGTGAAGAAGGCCGAGAAGCCGAGCCAGGTCGCCTGCAGGTGGCGCTTGGCTTGCAGCGTGAGTTCGCCCAGCGACGGGGCCGAGGCAGGCAGGCCGAAGCCGAGGAAGTCGAGCGTGGCGAGGCCGGCGATGGCGCCGGTGACGATGAATGGCAGAAGCGTCAACGTCGCCACCATCGCGTTGGGCAGGACATGGCGGAACATGATGCGCAAGTTCGACACTCCCAGAGCCCTCGCAGCGCGCACGTATTCGAAATTGCGCGCGCGAAGGAACTCGGCGCGGACGACGCCGACAAGCGCGGTCCAACTGAAGAGCACCATCAGGAAGGCCAATAACCAGAAATTCATGGGTATGATGGCCGCGACGATGATGATGACGTAAAGCGACGGGATCGAGGACCATATCTCGATCAGTCGCTGGAAGAAGAGATCGAGCAAGCCGCCAAAGAAGCCCTGCACCGCGCCCGAGGCAATGCCGAGGAGCGAAGCGGCGACGACGACGACAAGCGCAAAGGTGACCGAGAGGCGGAAACCATAGATTATCCGCGCCAAGACGTCGCGCGCCGTGTCGTCGGTGCCGAGCCAGTGGCGGCCATCGGGGGCTGACGGCGCGGGCCCACCAAGATCATTGACCGTGTTATAGCTCGACCGGATTAGTGGCCAGAGCATCCAGCCGGAGTGGATTGCCTCCCCCTCGACCGTGCCCTGGGCCTCGGCCTCCGCTAGCGCTTCCTCCGGGTAGTCAAGGCACAGTTCGGCGCCGCCGGTGCGGATCAGACATTGAACTTCAGTCGAGCGGTAGACGGCTTGGGTTCGGAACTCGCCGCCAAAAGCGGTCTCGGGGTAGAACTGAAAGATCGGGTAATGCAGTTCGCCGCGGAAGTTGACAAGGATCGGCCGGTCATTGGCGATGAACTCGGCGAACAGGGAAACGAAGTAGAGCGTCGCGAAGATGATCAGCGACCAGAAGGCGCGCCGGTTCGAGCGGAAGTTGCGCCAGCGGCGCTGGTTGAGCGGCGAGAGCCACGGGCGCCGGCCGCGCGTGGGTGGGTCGGTGACGGCGCGGCCGATATCGGCGGTCGGGCCGGTCGGGGCCGGGTCGGGCTGGCGGGCGTGGATGGGCTGGAGTTCGTTCATCGGCTCACGTCTCCCGCGTCTCGAAGTCGATGCGCGGGTCGATCCAGACATACATCAGGTCGGAGATGATGCCGACGACCAGGCCCAGAAGGGTGAACATGAAGAGCGTGCCGAAGATCACCGGGTAGTCGCGCGCCACCGCCGCCTCGAAGAAGAGCCGGCCGAGCCCGTCGAGCGAGAAGATCGTCTCGATGATGAGCGAGCCGCCGAAGAACGCGCCGATGAAGACCGCCGGGAAGCCCGCGACGACGATCAGCATGGCGTTGCGGAAGACGTGGCCGTAGAGCACGCGGCGCTCGACCTGGCCCTTGGCGCGGGCGGTGATCACGTATTGCTTGCGCAGCTCGTCGAGGAAGCTGTTTTTGGTCAGAAGCGTCAGTGTCGCGAAGCTGGAGATGGTGAGCGCCAGCACCGGCAGCGTGATGTGCCAGAAATAGTCGAGGATCTTGCCGGGGATGGTCAGCTGGTCCCAGACCTCGGCCTCGGAGGTCAGCCCGCGGGCGGGGAAGATCTGCCAGTAGGAGCCGCCGGCGAAGAGCACCAGAAGCAGGATCGCGAACAGGAAGCCCGGGATCGCGTAGCCGACGATGATCACGCCCGAGGTCCAGGTGTCGAAGGGGGTGCCGTCGCGCACCGCCTTGCGGATGCCCAGTGGGATCGAGATGACATAGGCGATCAGCGTCGACCACAGGCCCAGCGAGATCGAGACCGGCATCTTCTCGATGATGAGGTCGATAACGCTGATCGAGCGGAAGTAGCTCTCGCCGAAATCGAAGCGCATGTAGTTCCAGATCATCGTCAGGAACCGCTCGACCGGTGGCTTGTCGAAGCCGAATTCGCGCTCGAGTTGGGCGATGAATTCGGGCGGCAGGCCGCGGGCGCCGATATAGCGATCCTCGCTGGCGCCCGCCGACCGGCCGGCATCCTCGCCCGTGCCGGCGAAGCCGCCGAAGACGTCGCCGGCGCCTTCCATCTGGGCGATGACCTGCTCGATCGGTCCGCCGGGGACGAATTGAACGAGCGTGAAGTTGATCACCATCACCCCCAACAGAGTGGGGATGACCAGCAAAAGCCGTCGAAGGATATAGGCGCCCATGAATTGTTACCGCAACGCGCCGGCGGCACGCAGGGCCTGATGTCGCTCGGCATTGTGCCACCAGAAGTCGAGCGCGCCGACGGCGAACTCGGGCAACTCCTCGGGATGGTCGAAAATATCCCAGTAGGCGACCCAGTTATACGGATTGTGCCAGACCGGGATCATGAACCGTTCCCAGCGCAGAACACGGTCTAGCGCGCGCAGCGCCACGTCGCGTTCATCGGGACCGCGCGCCATCAACGCCTCCTCGATCACGCGGTCGACAAGCTCGCTGCGCAAGCCGGCAGGGTTGAAGACATCGTCCGCGGCCTCCGAGCCGAAGCGCTGCATCAGGCCAGTACCGACGTCCATGAACGAGATGTATTGGTCGAACACCATGTCGTAGTCGCGCTCGCGCGAGCGCAGCGTATATTGCGCCGGGTCGATCTTCTGCGAGCGTGCGTCGATGCCCATTGCCTGCAAGTTCTGAATCAGCGTCTCGATGATCGATTCCAGTGTCGAGGACGAGGCCGAGGAAAAGGGCAATGTAATCCTCATGACGTCGCCCGCCTCGCTGCGGCGGCGCCCGTCCTCGCCCACGACCCAGCCAGCTTCTTCCAGAAGTCGGTTGGCCTGGCGGAGGTTACGCCGGTCCTGCAGGCGCTCCGTCGAGGATTCGTGCGCCATGACCACTGGTTCGGTGAGGATTTCCTGGGGTACGAGTTCACCAAGGTCTTGGAGGAATGCCAGTTCATCGCCCTCAGGGACGCCCTGGGCTTCCAGGCGGGTCCCCTGGCTGAAGGATTGGCGCTGCGACATCAGCCCGTGCTGCATCTGCTGATTGGTCCATTCGAAGTTGAATGCCAGCGAAATCGCCTCGCGTACGCGCCGATCCTGGAACATGGGGCGGGCGAGGTTGAAAACGAAACCGGTGGCCGGTGGCGGCATCCCATCGAGGATCTCGGCGCGCACGACATGACCACGCGCGACTGCCGGGAAGTCGTAGCCCGCGGCCCATTGCCGTGAGTTCCCTTCGGTTCGGAATGTGTATTCGCCAGTCTTGAATGCCTCGAAGGCGGCGGTGTCGTCGGCGAAATACTCCACCCGCACCACGTCGAAATTATGCCGCCCCTGATTGTTGGGCAGATGCCAACCCCAGTAATCCGGATTGCGCCGATAGGTGATGCGCCGGTTGATTTCAAACCCGTCCAACACGTAGGGCCCCGAGCCGGGCGAGGTTTCGAGGCGCGATTCATCGAGGCGCGCGCCGGTTTCTTCGAACCAGGCCTGCGAGAAAACCGGCGTTGCGCCCACTTGATCAATCAGCGAGCGCCGCGAGATCCCCTCACGGAAATCGAAGCGGACGGTGTGATCGTCCAGCACCTCTGCATTTATGACACGGTAACCGACCGCCTCGGCGTAGGACGGCAGGCCCTGCTCAAGAAAAAGGTTGTGAGTGAAGACGACGTCGTGTGCGGTCAGTGGCGTGCCATCGGAGAACCGCGCCTCGGGGCGCATGTGAAAGATCACCCAGTCCTTGGATGGCGGGTATTCGACCGTATGCGCAAGAAGCCCGTAGTATTCTCCGTAGACATCGGCGGGCGCGCTGTCGCCGAAGGGACCCGAAGCCTCGAGAAGGCTTTCATAAAGCGCCCAGGAAAAACGACCCGCGCGTCCACGGCGCGTATAGGGATTCATGGAGTCGAAGGTGCCCGGGGCCCAAACGGAAATCTCGCCCCCACGCGGGGCGTCCGGGTTAACATAGTTGAAATGCTCGAACTTGGCCGGATAGCTGAGATCGCCAAAGAAGGAATATCCGTGCGCGAGGATGCGATCCTCGGCATCGTCGGTCGCGGTGACCTCGGTCGCCCATGCAGGCAAAGAAAGCGCCACGGCGAGGACTGCACCGGACGCGCCCCGACAAAATAATTCTACAAAGCCGCGCGCATGCCAGACATCGCAAACAGGTCTGATCTTCGGCATCGGGCGCTCCTGCGACTGAATATTGATAGGGTGTAGTGCGGCGCAGGCTAATTGCAGCCTTGCCGCAGGTTCAAGTGGCGTTTGCGTGAGGCATGGCCAAAATGAGGCAAATGGCGCAGGCGCGAAAAAAGGGCTGCCGAGTTGGCAGCCCTCCGGCGAACAGCGCGAGGCGCGATCAGTCGCTTTCCCGGTCCATCCAGGCAATCAGGTTCATGCGGTCTTGGAGGCTGCGCATGCCGCTGTAGCTCATCGAGGTGCCCGGCGCAGCCCCGCGAGGATTCTCGATGAAGGCGTCAAGCGCCTCGAGCGTCCAGACCTCGCCGAGTTGGGTGAGAGCCCCGGAATAGTTGAACCCATCGATCGCTTCGATCTCGCGCCCGAGAATGGCATGCAGCGACGGCCCTACGCCATGCACGCCCTCGTCCATCACGTGGCAGGCACGGCACTGGCGGAAGAGATTTCCACCGGCATCGGCATCAGCGGCCGCGAAGGCTTCCTCGATGTCCACTTCCTCGACGGGTTCGTCGTCATCGGCAACTTCATCACCCACATCGATCGCATAGGCCACCGGGGCCGGGCCATAGGGCAGGTAGATCGCATCCGCGAGCCATTTTCCCAGAAGAAAGATGAGAAGCGCCGAACAGACGCCCGCCACTGCCTTGGTGATCACCATGGTATCGAACATGTCGCTTCCCGTCGCCAGCCGTTGAGAACGCGCCTATCTACCCGCTTCCCCTTGTCGAATTCAAGCGGTACTTAGCGCGACGGAGTGACCCGCCGGCCCCCCGGTGCGAGATAGGAGAACGCCGATGACGAACCGGATCGCCTTTCAGGGGGAACCCGGTGCCTATTCGCATCAGGCTTGCGTCAAGGCCCGGCCGGGGATGGAGGCCCTGCCCTGCCGAACCTTCGAGGACGCGGTAGCCGCCGTGCACGATTTCGAGGCCGACCTGGTGATGCTGCCGGTGGAAAACTCCACCTTCGGGCGTGTGCCCGACAATCACAATCTTTTGCCTCAGTCAGGCCTGCATATCGTCGATGAGGTATTTGTTCGGGTGCACATCAACCTGCTTGCCGTCCCCGGGACGCGGCTTGAGGATGTCGAGCGCGCCATGAGCCATCCGATGCTCCTGGGCCAATGCCGCAACTTTCTTCGGGCGCATGGCATCCATCGCGTGGTTGGGGCCGACACGGCGGGCTCTGCGAAACATGTGGCTGAACTGGGCGACAAAACATTGGCAGCACTTGCCGGGGACCTCGCGGCCGAGATCTACGGGTTGGAGATGCTGGCGCGGCATATCGAGGATCAGGGGTCCAACACCACGCGCTTTCTGGTGCTCGCCCGCAAGCCGGATCTCTCGCGTCGCGGCAATGACGGCATGATCACCAGCTTCGTGTTTCAAGTGCGGAACATTCCTGCCGCGCTCTATAAAGCGCTCGGCGGGTTTGCCACCAATGGCGTGAACATGACCAAACTGGAAAGCTACATGGTCGGCGGCTCCTTCACCGCCACGCAGTTCTACGCCGATGTCGAGGGTCACCCCGAGGATGCGCACGTCCGCCTGGCGCTGGAAGAATTGCGCTACTTCACCTCCATGCTGACGATGCTCGGCACTTATCCCGCAGCACCAGAACGGCGCTGATCGGTCAAATAACGCGCAGGGCCGGGCGCCCGTCTGATGGACGGATCCGTCCGATCATCGCGGCGTTGAACCCGATCTCCTGAAGCGCCGCGGTCACGCTCTCTGCTTTATCGGTCGGGATCGATGCCAGAAGCCCACCTGCAGTCTGAGGATCATAGAGGAGCGCGGCACGCGCATTCGATGGCGCCTCGATCCGTCCGAGCAGAGCCGCGCGGTTGGCCGGCGCAATGGTCGAGGCAATGCCCTCGGCGGCCAGATCCTCGGCCCCGGCAAGGATTGGCACGGTGGCAAGGTCAAGATCGGCGGCCACATTGCTAGCGCGCAGAACCTCGTCCAGATGTCCGGCCAGACCGAAGCCGGTGATATCGGTCATCGCCCGAGCCACAGGAGCGAGCATCTGGGCCGCCCGGCCCTGTAGCTGCGTGAGCACCGGCCAGAGTGCGGCGATGTCGCGTCCCCGCGCACGCTTCTGCATCTCAGCAGCCAGAAGTGTTCCACTACCGATAGGTT
>SLKW01000451.1 GCA_007134405.1 Paracoccaceae bacterium | reverse complement strand
GTGTTGCGCTCGTCGGCGACGCGGCGCATGGCGTGCATCCGATCGCCGGGCAGGGGCTGAACCTGGGCCTGCGCGATGTCGCCGCGCTGGCGCAGGTGCTGATCGAGGCGCGCAGGCGGGGTGAGGATATCGCCGGCCCCGGCGTGCTCGCGCGCTACCAGGAGTGGCGGCGCTTCGACACGGTCACCATGGCCTTGGGCATGGACACGGTGAACCGGCTCTTTTCGAACACCAACCCGCTGCTCGAGGGGCTGCGTGGGTTGGGCCTCGGCGCCGTCGATGCCCTCCCCACGCTGCGCCGCGCCTTCATCCGCGAGGCCGCCGGGCTGAACGCCGCCCAGCCGCGCCTGATGCAGGGCCTGCCGATCTGAAGGGGGGCCGCGGGCGCCTGCGCCCGCCGCGACCGCCGCTCGATGGGGGCAAGGTCGCGCCCCCCGCGACTGCGTCTCCACGGCCGCGGCCAAAGCTTTCATTGCGGTTAACGGGGTTGTTTTTAATTATATAAATCATGTGGTTGCAAAAATGTCCAATGTTGGACGCCTGGCGTTTTCAGCGCTTCGGCCGCCGGTTGATCAGGATCAGGCCGGCCACCAGAAGCGCCAGCGCAACCGGCAGGAAGGCCGTGACCGCCTCGCCCAGCAGCAGCCAACCCAACCCGGCGCTCAGCACGGGCGTGAGAAAACTGAAACTCGCCACCGACGAGGCCGGGTAGCGCACGAGGAGCCAGAACCAGAAAACATAGCCCGCCGCCACCACTCCCAGCGCGTGGACCAGGAAGACCGCGAGCTGGAAGCCGTCGAAGTCGCGCACGAACGCCCCGCCATAGAGCGGCGCGAGCGCCATCAGCAGGGGGGCCGAGATCAGCAGCTGCCAGAAAAGCTGCGTCTCGGGCTGGGTGGATTGCAGCGGCGTCAGCCGCGCACAGATCACGATCGCGGCCCAGCACATCCCCGCCGCCAACGCCGCCAGGTCGCCCGCCAGACTGCCCGCCGCCCGCGCATCCCCGCCCGCCTGACCGGCCAGCACCAGGACCACCGCCGCGAAACCCAAGCCAAAACCAATCATCCGCAGGGCCGTCAGGCGCTCGCCCGGAAACAGGAAATGCGCCGCGACCGCGAGCCACAGCGGCATCGCGTAGAACAGGACCGAGGCGCGGACAACCGTCGTGTGGTCGAGCGCAATGAAGAGAAAGAAGAACTCCGCCGCGAAGGCCGACCCGATCAAGAGCCCCGAACGCCACAGATCGGCACGAAACGAGATCCCACGCCAGACCATCCATGCTGCCAGCGCCGTGGCCGCCACAACCGACCGCATCGCAGCAAAGAAGACCGGCTGCAGCCCCTCATTGCCCACCTTGATCAGCACATTGTTCGCCCCGAAAACGAAGGCGAGCCCGACGAGCATCCAGAATCCCGCCAGATCGAGCGGGCGGCGCTGGGGTTGGACATAGGCCATGACGACTCCGTTCCGCGAACGGGCGCAGTCAATGCCGCGCAAGGTCGAAGGTCAATGCGCTGACCACCCCCGCGTCTTTCTTCCGCCCGATGGATCGCCTAGACTCGCGCGACGGGCCGGGGCCCGCACCAGGCCGAGTGAGCGATGGACGACGCCGAAGCGAAGACGGGACTTATGGCGCGCTGCGAGGCGATGGGGCTGCGGCTGACCGGCCAGCGGCGGCTGATCGCGCAGGTGCTCGAGGCGGCCGACGACCACCCGGATGTCGAGACGCTGTTCGCCCGTGCGGCAGCGCTCGATCCGAAGATTTCCCTTGCCACGGTCTACCGCACGGTCCGGCTTTTCGAGGAGCAGGGGCTTCTGGAACGGCGCGAATTCGGCGATGGCCGCGCGCGTTACGAGGATGCCGAGCGTGCGCACCACGACCACCTGATCGACTTGAGCACGGGTGAGGTGATCGAGTTCCATGACCCCGAGATCGAGGCGCTGAAGAAAGCCATAGCCAAGCGCCTCGGCTACCGGCTCAAGGGGCACCGGTTGGAGCTGTACGGCGTGAAGCTGAAATCCTGAGCGCGCCCCTTTCCCTTGCCGCCGGGTAGGGATATGCCGGCCCTGCACCTGCGAAGGAATTTCCGCGCCGCCATGAACAACCTGCGCGCAAGCCTGCTCATGGTCGGCGCGATGGCGGGCTTCGCCATTGAGGACGCGATCATCAAGTACCTGTCGGCGCTGATGCCGGTGGGGCAGATCGTGCTGGTTATCGGCTTGGGAGGTGGCACGATCTTTTGCCTGCTGGCGCGCGCGCGGCGGCTGACGATCCTGTCGATCGAGGCGTTGCGCGGCGCGGTCCTTCTGCGGAACCTTGGCGAAATGGTGAGCGCGTCGCTGGTCGTCCTGGCCATCGCGCTCGTGCCGCTGGCTGTGGTGACGGCGATCCTGCAAGCGATCCCGCTTGTGGTTACCTTGGGGGCCGCGCTTTTCCTGCGCGAGCCGGTGGGCTGGCGGCGCTGGTCGGCGATCCTGGTGGGTTTCGCTGGCGTGCTGCTGATTCTGCGGCCGGGCGCGGCGGATTTCGATCCGGCGGCGCTGCTGGCGCTGGCGGCGGTCGTCTCGCTGAGCGTGCGCGACCTCGCGACGCGAAGGGTCGCGCCCACGATCCATAGCCTGCAGCTGACAACCTGGGGTTTCCTGATGATCATTCCGGCGGGGCTGATCCTGCTGGCGCTGGTCGCCGCGCCGCCGGTCGCGCCAACCGCGGGGGAGTGGGGCTGGCTTCTGGCCGCCGTGGCGTCGGGGGTTCTGGCCTATGCCGCGCTCGTCGGCGCGACGCGGGCCGGCGACATCGCGGTGACAACGCCTTTCCGGTATTCGCGACTGGTGTTTGCCATGGCAATCGGCTTCTTCATCTTCGGCGAACGGCCCGATGCGCTAACACTGGCGGGGTCGGCGCTGGTCGTCGGCGCCGGTCTCTTCACGCTCTGGCGCGAGATGCGTCTGCGCCCCGCACCGGTCGCCTGAGACCTTTTCGCCCCGGTCCGCGCGGTTTATAGAGGCCGCGCAGCGAGCAACGCGAGGGACGACATGACCGCCATCCTGGACATCATTGGGCGCGAAATTCTGGACAGCCGGGGCAACCCGACGATCGAGGTGGACGTGATCCTGGAAGACGGCACGCTTGGTCGCGCCGCGGTGCCCTCGGGCGCGTCGACGGGGGCGCATGAAGCGGTCGAACTCCGCGACGGCGACAAGAGCCGCTACGGCGGCAAGGGCGTATTGAA
The DNA here is from genome assembly GCA_007134405.1 of Paracoccaceae bacterium. Lineage (GTDB taxonomy): Bacteria > Pseudomonadota > Alphaproteobacteria > Rhodobacterales > Rhodobacteraceae > Pararhodobacter. The sequence goes on along the minus strand of SLKW01000451.1, from coordinate 4,899 downwards.
GGCTGTCGCAGCCGTCAACGGCGAGATCGCCGAGGCGCTGGTGGGGCAGGACGCGACCGAGCAGGTGACGATCGACGCCGCGCTGATCGAGCTGGACGGCACGCCGAACAAGGCGCGGCTGGGTGCGAATGCCATCCTCGGCACGTCGCTCGCTGTCGCCAAGGCCGCGGCGGAGGCCACCGGACAACCGCTCTATCGCTATGTCGGTGGGACCGGTGCGCGGGTGTTGCCGGTGCCGATGATGAACATCATCAATGGCGGTGAGCATGCCGACAACCCGATCGACATCCAGGAATTCATGATCATGCCGGTAAGCGCCGGGTCGATCCGTGAGGCCGTGCGCATGGGGGCCGAGGTCTTCCAAGTGTTGAAGGCGGAGCTTCATGCTGCAGGTCTCGCCAGCGGAGTGGGCGATGAAGGCGGCTTCGCGCCGAATCTCAAGTCAACGAGAGAGGCGCTTGATTTCATTCTGAGATCGATCGAGAAAGCAGGCTATCGGTCGGGCGAGGACATCGTTCTGGCGCTGGATTGCGCGGCCACGGAGTACTTCAAGGACGGCAGCTATGTCATTTCAGGAGAAGGAAAAACCCTGACGCCGCAGGAGAATGTCGACTATCTCTCGGCCCTTGTCGCCGACTACCCGATCGTTTCGGTCGAAGACGGCTGCGCCGAGGATGACTGGGAGGGCTGGCGCCTCCTCACGCAGGAGTTGGGCGAAAAGGTGCAACTGGTCGGGGACGACCTCTTCGTGACCAATCCCGAACGCCTGTCGCGCGGTATCGAGGAGGGGTGTGGCAATTCGCTGCTGGTCAAGGTCAATCAGATTGGCACGCTGACCGAAACCCTGGAAGCGGTCGAGATGGCGCATCGTGCGGGAATGACCTGCGTCATGTCGCACCGCTCGGGCGAGACCGAGGATGCGACCATCGCCGATCTTGCCGTCGCGACGAATTGCGGCCAGATCAAGACCGGCTCGCTCGCGCGGTCGGACCGGCTGGCGAAATACAACCAGCTCATTCGCATCGAGGAAATGCTGGCGGAAAGCGCGCGCTACCCCGGTCGGTCGATCCTGCGGCGGTGAGGGCTGCGCTTCAAGGCGTCGACGGGTCGCGCGGCGGTGTCCAGCGGAACAGCCAGACCGGTGCGACAAGCCCGCCGGTCGGGCCCCTCAGCGTCGCGCGCAACTCGGCGGCGTCGGCCTCAGCTTCGGGGATGAAGACGAAGCTTGCTCGGAGTGCGCCATTCTCCGGCACGGCATAGATGGTGCTGCCCGAGACGTTCCCCGCATCGTCTGCCACCGAAACCTCCAGGCTGAGCGCTTCCGCGGACAGATGCTCCGGGTTGTCGAAATCGATCACGAACAGCCGCCCTTTGCGCTCGACCGGTTCGATACCGCTGGCGCTGCGGGTTGGGGTCAGGGGATACCTGTTGGCGGGGGGCTCTGCTGACCATACCAGCCGATACTCGAACCGATGCGCGCGCCCCGGCTCAAGCGGCGCGTCCGGGCGCCAAAAGGCGACGATATTGTCGGCATATTCGTCGAGCGTTGGGATCTCCAAGAGGTGTATCGCTCCCGGTCCCCAATCCCCGAGCGGTTCGACCCAGGCTTGCGGGCGGCGGTGATACGCCCCCTCGGCGTCCTCGAAATCCTCGAATCGGCGTGCGGTCTGCAGAAGCCCGAAGGCGCGCGGCCCGTCGTCGACAAACGCCGACATCTCGACCCGCGCGGGATTGGCAAGGGGCCGCCAAAGTGTCTCCTCGGCGCCATTACGCATCCAAAGAACGTCGCTGTCGTGCACGGCGGGGCGGAAGTCGTCGGCAAATCCCGGCCCCATCGGTCCGAAGAAGAACATCGAGGTCAGCGGCGCGATGCCCGCATCCGGCAAGGGTTCGCGCGCAAAAAGCGTCAGCTTGCAGTCCATCACCGTTGGAGCGCCCGGTTTAATCCGGGCGAAGAAGGCGGCCGTAGCCCGTGGGCTGTCGATGAGCGCGCCAACCGGAATGACGCCATTTTCGGCCTCTGAAAGGACGAGCCGGGTGATGGCTGGAAATTCCTCGGGGGCAGGCCCTCCCGTGCCAAGGGCGAGAGCCCGTGCCGAAAGGCCGTAGACCGTGTCGCGGGCCAGCGCCCGGAAATAGCTGGCCCCTTGGAAGACCGCAATTTCGTCTCTCCGGTCGGGGCGGTTGAGGGGGCCGCTCAGGCGCAGGCCGGAATAGCCGCTTGCGGCCCAATCGAGTTCCGGCGGCGGGTCGGGAAAATACCGGGGCGCGAAGTCGTAATCGGCCACCGAAAACGGCGCCGGTTCGGATTGGTTCGGCGGGTGGATTGCGACGGGCTGGCGCTGCAACCAGCCCCGCGGCAGCAGCTGCGCGCGGATCTCTGCACCGAGGTCCAGCTCGGCACCGCCCCCGCGACGGGGCCGGATGGCCCGGTAGCTGTCATAATCGAGCGCATCGAAGGGTGGAGGAAGGTCCAGGTCGGGCGGCGCGTAGGGGCGCGCGGCCAGGGCGCGCGCCTCAGCTTCGAGATCCATAAATGGCTCGGCGCGGCTGGCAGGGGCGTGGGCGAAAACGGCCGCTGCGCTTGTGGCCAGAAAGGCGCGGCGGTTCATGATGTCTCCTTGCGGAAGGCAAGCAGGCGATAGCGCATGATCCCGGCCCGATACGCGCAGGTAAGGGCATTCCCCCCGATCATGTTGGCAAAGAGCGGTATCGCCTCGAGCCGCAGCCGCGCCATGACCGGACCGACCACGCGCAGAAGATGATCGCGCAGCCGATCGAGGCGCAGGAGCGCCGTCAGATCATCGTCGGCGCGGAGAGAGAGCCCTGCGTCACTCGCCGCAGTGACCAACTCATCTGACGTGGCGACGCGGCCGAGGTGCCAACCGCGCCGGAAATGCGCCACCAGATCGGCCTCGCCCGGCGCCAGTGCGTTTTCTGGCATCGCCAGCATGTCATCGACCACGATGAGCAGGCCACCAATCTGCAGCCGCGCGTAGGCCGCATCGAAAAAGTCGCGCGATGATGGCGCATGCACCGCGGACTCAATGGCGACAGCCAGATCGGCGGGGGGCGTGTCGGTGCCTCGGTCAAGGAAGTCTGCGACGCGGAACCGGCACCGGGACGTTAGCCCGCGGTCGGTTGCAAAGCGGCGGGCAAGACCGACTTGCCGGGGGCTGAGCGTCAGCCCGGTGAACTCCGCATGCGGCCAGCGTTGCGCCAGGGACAGGATCGTGCCGCCTACGCCGCAGCCCAGGTCGAGCACCTGCTCGGGCACCCGTCCCAGTTCACGCGCGGCGGCATCGGCGACCAGGGAGTTGATGTGGCCAGCCGCGACTTCGGTGCTGATCGTGCCGGCGGGCCAGAGTGGCCTGTGTATGGCAAGCGCCGCCCCGCTTTGCCCCATGCGCAGAAAACGCCATGTGCTGCGGTCATAGTATCGGGCGATGCGGGCAGGTGCGGTCATGACGTCGCGCCTCACCCGGTTGGCAAGGCAGCACGGCCGGCGCGCCAGCCTTCGCGAGTGGCCCTGCCGAGCGGGCTCCGGTCGAGCCACGAGATCAGCCAAGGCGCGACAAGCAAGGGTCCTGCGACCGGCAGGAGGATCAGGCTGGCGAGCCCACCGCCGGCGCCAATCGACAGCGCTACGAGTCCCGCCCCGGCGGTAACCTCGAGCGCGCCGTTTGGTGCTTGCAGTCGTGCGCCACCAGGGCGCCACCCGCAATCCTGTCCCATGGCGACCTGTGCCACGGCGAGGGTTTGACGCACCATGAGGAGGGGCGCGACAAGGCTGGTCACCAGGAGTTCGGTGCCGACCGCACGGCGCAGCACGCGGCGCATGGCTGGGCGCGCTCGTCCGGTCCGACGCCGCCAATGAAGAAGCGCGGCGCCTTTTGGCAGCAGGAGGACAGCCGCCACCGCCAGCAGTGTCATAACCGCACCGGTGGCGGGTTCGATCAGACCAGAGGCGAACATGAGCACAAGCGCAAGCCAGACCGGCGCGGCGAGGTAATTCTGAACGCCGCAGATCAGGTGAAACCGGCTCATCGGATGCAGGCCTGCCGCACTGATCAGGCGAAGATGCTGAAGGTTGCCCTGACACCAGCGGCGGTCGCGTCTGTAGAAGCTGGCGACGGTCTCGGGCCCGGCTTCGAAACTGCCCCGCGTGTCCGGCAACACCCGCACCTGCCAGCCTGCGCGGACGAGCCATGCGGCTTCCACGATATCGTGGCTCAGAATCGGGCCGCCCATCGGTGCGCGACCGGGGAGAACCGGCAGGCCCGCGGCGCTGGCGAAGGCGTGCACGCGGATAAGGGCGTTATGACCCCAATAATTGCCGGCATCTCCAGTGATTGCCGAAAAACCACGCATGAAGGGTGGGCCGCATAACCGTGCCGACAAGCGCTCCAGCCGGGAAAAGCGGGTGTCGCCCGGGCGCAGGCGGATGCCCGATTGCACAAGGCCGAGCGCGGGGTCATTCGCCATGGCGGTGCGCATCTGCTGCAAGCGCGTGACGCTGATCGCGCTGTCGGCGTCCATCACCAGCATCGTTTCGAAGCCGCTCCCGTGGTGGCGCAGCCAGTCGGCGATATTCCCCGGCTTGTGACCGGAGTTTCGCGACCGATTCCGGTACTCGGCGGTGTCGCGAGCAGTCAGCGTTGCAAAGGCGCGCGCTTCGGCCTGTCGCGCCTCTGCGCCCTGCGTGTCGGACAGGATGAAGAGGCTGCATTCTCCCGATAACCCGGCTGCATTCAACTCCCGCGCCAGCGCCGCGATGCGCGCCGCCACAGGTACCGGCGCCTCGCCGCAGATCAGCCAGAGCACCGCGGTTGGCCCCGGTTTGGTGCAGGCCGTGGTGCTGTCCGGGGGCGGAGTCCCGGGCCGGTTGAGAAGGCCGAT
>SLKW01000039.1 GCA_007134405.1 Paracoccaceae bacterium | reverse complement strand
TCGAGCTTGAGAAACGGAAAAGCGTTCACCCTGGGCCCGGCAGTCACCCGCCCCGGGACGGGCGGGAGTTCCGGCATCGCCGCCGCCAGTTGCATCGCTGCCGACCCTTGTGTCAGTCCCTGCCGAAAGCGCGCGAAGCGCGCGCGATAGCGTTCCGCCAAGGCCGGGGTCCGCGAATGATAGGCTCCCGCCGCGGCCTCCCAGCTGCCCAGTTCGTCATAGAGCCGGCCCAGAAACCGCGCCGCGTAGCGCGCACTCTCCAAAGGATCGAGCAATGAATGGGGTGAGGCGAAATGCTCGCCATGCCAGCGCCAGTTGATCTGGAAACATCCCAGATCGAAGCTGCGGCGCCCGCGGGCCAGTTGCTCGCGTGCAAAGGACATTGCGGCCTCGGGGCCGTCGAACCAGAACCCTTGCCCGTCGATATTGGCCGCCCAAGGCCACGGTCGCATCACCCCCTTATGGGGGCGTCCCGTTTCGGTCAGGCTGATCGCGTGCAGCACATCGACCGGCACGCCGGTCTCGGCGCTGGCGCGCCGCGCGGCTTCCTCGCACAGTTCCGGACGCGCGTGCGCTGCCGGCGCAGCGAGCGCCAGAATCAGACAGAACAGCAGCAAGGGGCGAGAGTTCTTCATCGCGGGCCCGAGTGGTACCCGCGCACCCTGCGACGAGAGCGGTTGACAAAGTGTTAGTGCGCCTCGCCCGCCAGATGCCGGATCGCGCCGACGCGCGCCCAGTCGAGCGCATCCTCGAGCCGGTCGTCACCCCAGACCACCTCGCCGGCGACAACGAAGCTGGGTGACCCGAAGACGCCAAGATCGCGGGCCGTGTCGGTCTCGGTCGCCAATGCCTGGGCGATCTCGGACCGACTTGCGGCGCGGCGCACCCGTTCCGGGTCTTGCCCGATCGCGAGCAGGGCGCCTGAGAGATTGGCGGTGTCGCCAGCGGCCTCGCCCCGCTCGAACCAGCGCCGATATGTCTCGGTCACATAGGCCTCCCCCCAGCCCTCGCGCATCCCGAGGAGCGCCACCTCGTTAGCAAAGGTCAGATTTGCCAGCGGATACGGGGCAGGGATGGAGGGGGCGAGGCCCCGCGCCGCGGCGCGCCGATCAAGGTCGCGCCACATGTACGCGAGTTTCACCGGCTTGTCGCGGAACGGGATGTTGTTCTGCTCGAGCATGACGCGGCGCACGTCAAACGGGCGCCACCGAAACGGCTGCCCGGTCAGACGCACGACTTCGGGCAGACGCATGACGCTGAGGTAGGTATAGGTGCTGCCGATCGAGAACCAGAAGTCGATGGGTTGCATGACAGCTCTCTGCATTCAGTCGAAAAGCTTAGCATGAAGCCGTGCAACGGGCCACTGGCCGGTTGCGTTGCGGCGTGTTTTCGGGCATAAGTCCGATCGCGACGTTATCTCTATCGATCCTGCTGACTTGTCTACCGACGCCTGCGCGACCGATCTTGAACTGACTGCGCCGGGCTGTTGCGTGTTGTGGACAGCGATCAAAAGCAGGAGGCCAACATGGCCAGTGGAAAAGTGAAATGGTTCAACTCCACCAAGGGCTACGGGTTCATCCAGCCCGATGGCGGCTCGAAGGATGTGTTCGTGCATATCACCGCGCTTGAGCGTGCGGGGCTGCGCGGTCTGGAAGACGGTCAGGCCGTCACCTTCGACCTGGAAACGAGCCGCGACGGCCGCGAATCGGCGGTGAATCTCGCCCTCGCCTGAGCCAGGCACGATCCGATGCCAAAGGCGGCCCCTTGCGGGCCGCCTTTTTTCTTCTCAGAGGGTGCGTTCCTTCAACAGGTCGCGGATCTCGGCCAGGAGCGCCTCTTGCGGGGGCGGCGGCGCGGCCTCGGGTTCGGGCTTGCCTTCGGCGGCGCGGCGCAGTGCGCGGTCGCGGATCGCGTTTACCGACTTGACCAGCAGGAAGACGACCCAGGCGATGATCAGGAACTTGATCACCGCGTTGATGAAATTGCCGATCATGAATTGCGCGTCTCCGACGCCGACCCGGACGTTGCTGAAATCGACGCCTCCGACGAGGAGCCCGATCAAAGGGTTGACGAGGTCATCGACGACCGAAGTCACAATCGCCGTGAAGGCGGCGCCGATGATGATGCCGACGGCCATGTCGATGACATTGCCGCGGGCGATGAAGTCGCGAAATTCCTTTAGCATTCAGTTCTCCAGCCTGTCCCCGGCCGCGCGAGGGGTGCGCGACCGCTCGCAGACTGCGCCAGAGCGAGGCGGCGGCCAAGCGTTTTTGCCGGCGGGCGGGCTTGCCGGCGGGATGTCGACAAGCCTGCGACCCGCGCGGTCCACCCCACCCCTTTGATCTGAACCGCGGAACGGGCGGACAGGGCGCGGATGCGCAAATTTGCGCAACCGAGCAACCCATTGATTTAATGATTGTATTTTCCGCCGTTAACCGCAATGAAACTTTCGGAACCGACCGCCGGGACACAGGGGCCGGCAGGCGCGGGCCGTCAGAGTTGCCAGGATGCGCCGCTTGTGGCAAGAGAAACGTGAGACAGTCGTGACAGGCCCCGTGATGCCCGATTTTGCCGCCCGCCGCCGAATGATGGTCGACACTCAGGTTCGTCCCTCGGACGTCACCAAGCTGCCGCTGATCCAGGCGATGCTGCACGTCCCGCGCGAACGCTTCGTTCCCGACGCATGGGTCGAGGCGGCCTATGTCGGCGAACACGTGCCGCTGGGGCCGGGCCGCGTTGTGCTCGATCCGCGCACCCTCGCCAAGATGATCGACGCGCTGTTGCTGGGCCCGCGCGATCTGGTGCTCGACGTGGCGCCGGGGCTTGGCTATTCCAGCGCCGTGATCGCGCGGCTGGCCGAGGCCGTGATCGCGCTGGAACCCGATGCCGATCTGGCGGCCGAGGCCGAGGCGGCGTTGACGGCGACCGACTTTGGCAACGTTATCGTCGAAAACGGACCGGCGAACGCTGGCGCGCCGCGCCATGCTCCCTATGACGCGCTGATCATCCAAGGCGGGATCGAGGTCTTCCCCACCACGCTGGAGGAGCAGTTGAAAGAGGGCGGCCGCGCTGTGGCGCTGTTCATGGACGATACGCTGGGGACCGTGCGGACGGGGATCAAGCGCCAGGGCTCGCTGCGCTGGCTTGAAATCTTCCACGCCTCGGCCCCGGTTCTGGACGGATTTTCACGGGCGCGAAGCTTCGCGCTCTGACCGGTCGGTCTCCCGGCCGCAACCGAAGCGCCGGCGACAGGCGCGCGTGACGAGGGTGCAGGCATGGGCTGGAAACGGATGATCGCGGCAATTGCGGTGACGGCTGCCACGGTGGCGCTGGCTGCGCCCGAGGCCCGATCGCAAACGCTGGCTGACACGCTGGTCGCTGCCTATCGCAATTCCAACCTGCTGGAACAGAATCGCGCATTGCTGCGCGCCGCCGACGAGGATGTGGTGCAGGCCCGCGCGGCGTTGCTGCCGGTGGTCAATTTCATTGCCGGTGCGTCTGCGAGCGAACGCCAGACCCGAATTGCGGGCCTGCCGACCCAGACCGGCAGATCCAGCCAGATCAGCGCGCGCGTTGCCGCCGAGATGACGCTTTTCGATTTCGGGCGCGGCGCTGCGGGGGTCGAGGTCGCGCGCGCGCAGGTGCTTGCGCTGCGCTCCGGTCTGATCGGGGTCGAGCAAAGCGTTTTGCTGCGCGCCATCGCCGCCTTCGTCGAGATGCGCACCGCGACGCAGGTGATCGGCCTGCGCCAGAGCAACACGCGGCTGATCGAGCAGGAACTGCGCGCCGCGCGCGAGCGCTTCGAACTGGGCGATTCCACGCGCACCGACGTGGCCATCGCCGAGGCGCGGCTGGCCGCCGCACGTTCGGCGCTGGCCGCGGCCGAGGGCGATCTGGAGATCGCGCGCGAGGAATTCCGCCTCGCCGTCGGTCGCGCGCCGGAGCAGTTGTCGGCCTTGCCCGCCCTGCCGCGCATGCCGTCGTCGCTGGATGCTGCCCAGGCAACCGCGCGCGCCAATCATCCGGCCATCGCGCAGGCCCAGCATCAGGTTCGCGCCGCAGAGTTGCAAAGCGATATCGCCCGGCGCCAGCGCTTTGGCACCGTGCGCGGCGAGGTTTCCGCCGGGATCAGCGACGGGCGGGCGCAGGAGACGACCAGAAGGGGCACGACGACCGACATCAACGCGGGGATCACCTACAACGTGCCGATCTATTCCGGCGGGCGGTTGCCTTCGACCGAACGCCAGGCGATCGCCCAGCAGCAGGGCCAGAGCTTCGCGCTGCATCAGACCGTGGCCGAGATCCAGCAGGATGTCGCGTCGAACTGGTCGCGGCTCGCGGTGGCGCGGGCGCGGCTGGAGGCCAGCGATCAGCAGATCGAAGCCTCACGCGCCGCGTTCGAGGCGGTGCGCGCCGAGGCCGAGCTGGGCGCGCGCACCACGCTTGACGTGCTCAACGCCGAACAGGAACTGCTGGATGCGCAGTTCGCCCGAATCGAAGCCAGCGCGGCGCTGCAATTTGCAAGCTACGCCTTGCTGGAATCGACCGGCATGCTGACGGTGGGCGCGCTCAATCTGGGTATCCCCACCTACGACGTGGAGGCGTATTCGAGCGCCTTCAGCCCCGCTGCGCGCACGCCGTCGGTCCAGGGCCAGAGGCTGGAGGCGATCATGGGCCGCTACGGCAACTAGGCCGGGCCATACCGGTCACGGGGCCGCTGGCCGGTGCCGCCCCGCTGTGCTAGCGCGAAATCATGCTCGCCGTCTTCATCCAGACCCTGCCGTTCTTTGCCGTCATCGGCCTGGGCTTCTGGGCCGGCAAGACCGGCTTCTTCTCGGCTGAGGCGACCGCCTATCTGACGAAGTTCGTCTTCTATTTCGCGCTGTCGGCGATGCTGTTCAACTTCTCGGCCTCGATGCCCGCGGCCGAGCTGTTCGATCTGCGCGTCGCGCTGGCTTATCTGTGGGGATGCGGCGTCGTCTATGCGCTCACCATGGCCGTCGCCTTTGCCCGCCGCCGTCCGCTGACCGAGGCGGCGATGGAGGCGCAGGTCGCCGTGATCGGCAACACGGGCTTTCTGGGCGTACCGATGCTGGTCCTGCTTCTGGGCGAGGCGGCGGCGGGGACGATCATCCTGGTCCTGGCGATCGACCTGATCGTCTTCTCGACGCTGCTGACGGTAATCGTGACGCTGGCGCGCGAAGGGCGGCTGTCGCCCGATCTGCCGCGCATCTTGGGGCTGGGCCTGCTGAAGAACCCGATGATCGTGGCGATGACGATGGGTCTGGCCTGGTCGGCGACCGGACGCGCGCTCTGGGAGCCGGTCGATGCCTTCCTGGTGCTGCTGGGCGCGGCGGCCACGCCCGGGGCGCTGTTCGCCATCGGTGCCTCGCTGGCCAACAACCGCGCCGAACGGTTGAGCGTGGCGGGATGGCTGAGCTTCGCCAAGCTGGTGCTGCACCCCGCGGCTGTCGGCCTTGCCGCGATCTTCCTGTTCGAGGTGGAACCGTTCAAGGCCGGCGTCCTGATCGCCGCGGCGGCGCTGCCGGTCGCGGGCAACGTCTACATCCTGGCGCAGCATTTCAACATCGCCGTGGCGCGCGTTTCGGCCGCGATCCTGATCTCGACGGCGCTGAGCGTGGCGAGCCTGCCCGCGGTGATCGCGCTATTCGCCCGCTGAGTGGCGGGGCGGCGATGATTTTGCGCCGCGGCGGCGGCTTGCAGCCCCAAATTTGCCTTCCTATATAGCCCTCGAAGCCGGGCCGCTGTCCCAAGGCGGCGGCCGGACGACTGGGATCGGGGCTGCGGAGCCTGATGGGACCGCCGCCCCACGTTATCGCCGAAGGAAGAGGTAAACATCATGGCCAAAGTCATCGGAATCGACCTGGGCACCACCAATAGCTGTGTTGCCATCATGGACGGCTCCCAAGCGCGGGTAATCGAGAACGCCGAAGGGGCGCGCACCACGCCCTCGATCGTCGGCTTCACCGAGAGCGAGCGGCTGGTCGGCCAGCCGGCCAAGCGCCAGGCGGTCACCAACCCGTCGAATACGGTCTTCGCCGTCAAACGCCTGATCGGCCGCCGGCTGGGCGATGCCGAGGTCGAGAAGGACAAGAAGCTCGTTCCCTACAGCATCGTCGACGGCGGCAATGGCGACGCCTGGGTCGAGGTGCGCGGCGAGAAGTACAGCCCCGCGCAGATCTCGGCCTTCATCCTGCAGAAGATGAAGGAAACCGCCGAGAGCTACCTTGGCGAGAAGGTCACGCAGGCCGTCATCACGGTCCCGGCCTATTTCAATGACGCGCAGCGCCAGGCCACGAAGGACGCGGGCAAGATCGCCGGCCTCGAGGTTCTGCGCATCATCAACGAGCCGACCGCCGCAGCGCTGGCCTACGGGCTCGACAAGAAGGAAACCAAGACGATCGCGGTTTACGACCTCGGCGGCGGTACCTTCGACATCACCATCCTGGAAATCGACGACGGCCTGTTCGAAGTGAAATCGACCAACGGGGACACGTTCCTCGGCGGCGAGGACTTCGACATGCGGATCGTCCACTACCTGGCAGACGAGTTCAAGAAGGAGCACGGTGTCGACCTGAGCCTCGACAAGATGGCGCTGCAGCGGCTCAAGGAAGCGGCCGAGAAGGCGAAGATCGAACTCTCCTCCGCCCAGCAGACCGAGATCAACCAGCCCTTCATCTCGATGGACAAGAACACCGGGCAGCCCCTGCACCTGGTGATGAAGCTGACCCGCGCCAAGCTGGAAAGCCTGGTCGACGATCTGATCAAGAAATCGATCAAGCCCTGCCAGCAGGCGCTGAAGGATGCCGGCATCTCGAAAGGCGAGATCGACGAGGTGGTTCTGGTCGGCGGTATGACCCGCATGCCGAAGGTCATCGAAGAGGTGACCAAGTTCTTCGGCAAGGAGCCGCACAAGGGCGTCAACCCCGATGAGGTCGTCGCGATGGGCGCGGCCATCCAGGCCGGTGTTCTGCAGGGCGACGTGAAGGACGTGGTGCTGCTGGACGTCACGCCGCTGTCGCTCGGGATCGAAACGCTGGGCGGGGTGTTCACCCGCCTCATCGACCGCAACACCACGATCCCGACGAAGAAGAGCCAGGTCTTCTCGACCGCCGAGGACAACCAGAGCGCGGTGACCATCCGTGTCTTCCAGGGCGAGCGCGAGATGGCAGCCGACAACAAGCTTCTTGGGCAGTTCAACCTCGAAGGCATCCCGCCCGCGCCGCGTGGCATGCCGCAGATCGAGGTGACCTTCGACATCGACGCCAACGGCATCGTGAACGTTTCGGCCAAGGACAAGGCAACCGCCAAGGAGCAGAAGATCACCATCCAGGCGTCGGGCGGCCTGACTGACGACGAAATCGAGAAGATGGTGAAGGAAGCCGAGGCCAACGCCGAGTCGGACAAGAAGCGCCGCGACCTGGTCGAAGCCCGCAACCAGGCCGAGAGCCTTATCCACTCGACCGAAAAGTCGCTGGAAGAGTATCGCGACAAGGTCGACCCGACGACCGCCGAGGCGATCGAACTCGCGATCGGCGCGCTCAAGGAAGCGCTCGCGGGCGAGGATGCCGAGAAGATCAAGGCCGGCATCAACAATGTCCGCGAGGCGTCGATGAAGCTGGGCGAGGCGATCTACAAGGCGCAGGCCGAGGCCGCCGAAGCCGAGACGCCGACCGAGGAAGAGCCGCGGCCCGTCGATGACGACGTCGTCGATGCCGAGTTCGAGGATCTCGACGAAAACGACAAGCGCAAGTAAAGCGCAGAAACTCAAGAGGCCCCGGCCGGTGATGACGCCGGTCCGGGGCTTTCGGCATTAAGACGAGGTCCGGAATGGCAAAGCGCGATTTCTACGATGTGCTGGGCGTCGAGCGCAGCGCCTCGGCAGACGAGATCAAGAAAGCCTATCGCCGCAAGGCCAAGGAACTGCACCCCGACCGCAACGCCGACGACCCCGGCGCCGAAGCCGCCTTCAAGGAGGTTAACGAGGCCTACGAGGCGCTGAAGGATCCGGAGAAGAAAGCCGCCTACGACCGGTTCGGCCATGCTGCCTTCGAGGCGGGCATGGGCGGCGGCGGCGGCCCGCGCGGGCCGCGCGGCGGCATGCATCCCGGCGCCGATTTTTCCTCGGCCTTCTCGGAC
>SLKW01000006.1 GCA_007134405.1 Paracoccaceae bacterium | reverse complement strand
GCTCCGCGCGATCTCGATGGAGCAGGCTGATGCCCGCGCCCAGATGACCGGCCGCATCGTCGACAGCTACACCAACATCCAGACCATCAAGCTCTTCGCCCATACGCGGCGCGAGCAGGACTATGCCCGTGATGCGATGGACGGGTTCATGGGCACGGTGCATCGGCAAATGCGGCTGGTGACCAAGCTGACGGTGGCGCTGCAGACGGCGAACGCGCTCCTGCTGGCGGGGATCGCGGGCCTTGCGATCTACGGCTGGTATGCCACGTCGATTTCGCTTGGCGCCATCGCCGTGGCGATCGCGCTCGTCATGCGCATCCGGGCGATGTCGGAATGGGTGCTGTGGGAGATCGCCGGGCTCTTCGAGAACATCGGCACCGTGCAGGACGGAATGAACACCATCGCCCTACCGCGGACGGTGAACGACCGGCCGGACGCGCGCCCGCTCGCGGTCTCGCGCGGCGAGATCGCCTTCGACGGCGTCGCTTTTCACTACGGCCGCGAAGGCGGCGTGATCCGCGACCTCACGCTGACCGTCCGGCCCGGCGAGCGCATTGGCATCGTCGGGCGCTCCGGCGCGGGCAAGTCGACGCTCGTTAACCTCCTGCTGCGTTTTCACGACCTCGAGGGCGGCCGGATCACCATCGACCGGCAGGATATCTCGAGCGTCACGCAGGAAAGCCTGCGCCGCGCCATCGCCGTCGTCACCCAGGACACCGCGCTCCTGCACCGCTCGATCCGCGATAACGTCGCCTACGGCCGGCCCGAGGCGACCGATGCCGAGGTGGTCGCCGCGCTCGAACGCGCCCAGGCCTGGGGCTTCGTGCGCGACCTGGTCGACGCCAAGGGGCGCCGTGGCCTGAACGCCCATGCCGGCGAGCGCGGTGTGAAGCTCTCGGGCGGGCAGCGGCAGCGGATTGCGATCGCCCGCGCGCTTCTCAAGGACGCGCCGATCCTGGTGCTGGACGAGGCGACCTCGGCGCTCGATTCCGAGGTCGAGGCGGCGATCCAGGAGCAGCTCGGCGGGCTGATGGCGGGCAAGACCGTGCTCGCCATCGCCCACCGGCTGTCGACCATCGCCGCGCTCGACCGGCTCGTCGTGATGGACGAGGGGCGGATCGTTGAGGAGGGCAGCCACGACGCGCTGCTCGGGCGCGGCGGGCTCTATGCCGACCTCTGGGCGCGCCAGTCGGGCGGCTTTCTCTGCGCCGAGCCCGCAACGACGGATCGCGTAGCATCGGCCTGACGGGCAGCCCGGTTTTGGCAATCGAAACGGACTTGGTCGGCTGCTGGCGTCGGTCTTCGCTTCCGGCTTGCGGATCAATCACCACGGAATGCCAAGGGGATCAGGTATTGATCGAGGTTGACTGATGCATATCCGTAGGGCTATGAGTTATTTATAGCCCGTTGGCGATGGAATCACGATGCCCGAACCCCACTACATCCTGTTTCGTGCCTTGGCCGACCCCACGCGGCGAGCCCTCTTCGAGCGATTGTGCGCTGAAGGCGAAAGGACGGTCGGTGAGCTGACTGGAGGGGCGGGCGTCTCGCAACCGGTCGTCTCGAAGCACCTTCGTCTGCTCAGTGCCGCTGGCCTTGTTTCCGGCCGTCAGGCGGGCCGCCAGACTCAATATAGAGCGTTGCCGGAAGGACTCGCCCCTCTGGCTGACTGGACGATCAGAATGGCCGCCTTCTGGGATGCGCGGCTCGACAGCCTCGATAACCTGCTGAAAAGGATGGACCAGTGACCGAGCCCAGTGCCGTGATCCTGGAGCAGCCCCAGGAAATCCCCCGGAATCTGGAAGTTCACGATTTGCCGCTCGCCGTCGGGCAGCATCTTGTAGGAACAGGCCCAGCCTTCGGCCAAGATGAACGCGACGCTGTTCGTCTGCCCCTCATGGATCATCTCGTGCCCGCAAAGAACGCGCCGGCGGCGCTGGTGAAAGCGCGCAAGGATTGCCATGTCGGCATCCGAGAGGGCTACGAAAGCCGAAAGTTTCCGGGTCAGCGCGCTGTGCAGGATCGACATCTCGGTTTTTTCAGAAGAGTTCGGCAGCGCGTCACGCGCCATGTTGCGAACAGTCGGTGAAATCGCGCCGCATGCTGCTTTGCATCAGTAGGGCTTACTGGACAACGCCTATGATCGCGACGCGTTCCGCTCGATGCAGAGCAATGCCAGATTCCCCGAACCGAAAGCGAAGCCGATCATGCCTTTGCCGAATGACGTTGCCGGAACCGCCGCCCTCGCCATCTGCGAATCGCTTCTGCTATCTCTGAACGACCACAAGATCCTGCCGGAAACCGAGATCCTGGGCGTATTGAGGGACGCAGCGGCCGCGCACGAACTGTCGCCCAACCCCGATCAGGCCGAGCTGCATGCGGCCGTCGCCGCATTGATCCATGGCATTCTCGCCAACGGCAACTCGGTGCGCCGGCTATAAGGTGACGCAATATCGGTGGCGTCGGAGAGCAAGTCAGAATGGGTCCGCGGCAGAGCTTCCGCTTCCGGTGGCTCGTTTGGTCGGAGAAGGGGCTCGAGCGCGTGTCCGGATCGGGAAGGTTGCCCGGGACATAACGGCTCCCGTTGCGTCAAGAATGAACCGGCAGGCAAGGCTTCCGTGGCGAAAGGTAAGCCGCCAGCGCCCCGCATCCTCGCCGATACCTGTCTCGCAGCGCGACGTGATTGCCCCGTCGCGCATCTTTTCCCTGACCTCTTCCTCTGTGACCTTGAAGACTTTGGCGAGCAACCTGGCCTCGATGACAAAACCCTCTTCGGTGCGTTCGACGGCCGTCATGATGTCTCTCTCCAATAGCCGTTCGCCGCTGCAACGGTTGCGAAATGCGTGGCCACTACCTGGCTCGAGGCGATGAGCGCATCAGCGTCCTCGGCGTAGATCGGGCGCAGTTTGTCGCGCACCGCGACGTCGGGCTGCGTCATTTTGATCGCGACACGGGCCAACTTGATCGCAAGCTCATAACCTTCTTCCGGCGTTGCCGTCTTGAGGGTGGGGAGCCACGTTGTCATGCGGCGTTCCTTCCTGATTCACGGCCATGGTTTTTGTCTTTTTTCGGGATAGTCCGCGTCACGCGATGGGTGCGGGCTCCAGCGCGATGTCGGCAAGTGTCGTACGGTCAAGGTCGTTCAGAAACGCCGCCTCCGCCGAGCGCAGGCGCGCCTTGAGGCGACAGCGGCCATCGAGGGTGCAGGCGCCACCCGTCGCATCGAAGCATTCCACCAGCGATTGCCCGTCCTCCAGCAAGCGGATCAGCGCGCCAAGCCTGATCTCGCCGGTGGGTCGGGCAAGTTGGGCGCCGCCACCCCCGCCGCGTCGGGTTTCGACCACCCCAGCCTGTGCAAGCCGCTGCATGATCTTGGCAAGGTGATTGCGCGACAGGCCCAACTCCGCCGCCAGATCGGCGGTCGAGAAGGCGCGCCCGGGCTCGCCTGCCATGCGCATCAGCATCCGAAGTCCGTAGTCGGTGAAGGATGTGAGACGCATCGATACTCCGCGCAGTAGGGGCTGTTCATTGAATTGGTATTTACAATACCTAAAGCAGGGCGTAACCTTTTACAAGCCGCAACGGCCCAGCCATGGGCTGGCCGAACCGAGAGGAGGCCATGATGACCAGCAGTCAATCGCACCGGGGCCTATTCGAGGAGCTTCGCTGTTACTGGCACGGCATCGGTCCTTTATGGAAGCTCTACTGGATCTACGGCGTTTTGCTCAGCACGCTCGGTGGGACGTTCCTCCTTGCCGTCGTGTTACAACGCGCACTGCCCGTGCCGGCGTTGCTGCCAATCTTCGCCATCGCACTGATCTACACCGGCTACATCCTCGTCAGCATCTGGCGCAGCGCCTTCAATATTCAGAGCGATCCGCTCGGGATCGACCGCGAGGCGTGGGGATGGCTCGCCCGCGTGCTGACGTTCGGCTGGGCTCTCAACGCCGCTGGCGGATCGCTCATGATGTTGCAGTACGCGATGAGATATTGAGGGTGCCGCCGACTTCCTCCAACGAATTGCGCGTGACCACCACACTGCGTCCCGAGATGACCGCGGCCATCATGGCCGATACCGGGCTGGATGAGTCGGTACTGCGCGATCTGGTGCACGGCTTCTACGCCAAGATCCGCCGCGACCCGGTGCTGGGTCCGATTTTCGCTGACCGCATCGCCGACTGGGAACCGCACCTGGAGCGTATGGTCGCGTTCTGGTCCTCGGTCGCGCTGATGACGGGGCGGTATCATGGCCGCCCGGTTCCCGCGCACACGCCTCTACCGGTCCGCGCGGCGCATTTCGACCGCTGGCTCACCCTGTTTCGCGAAACGGCACGAGAGACCTGTACATCTGCGGGAGCCGTCCATGTCATCGAGCGCGCCGAACGTATCGCGCGTTCCCTCCGTATCGCTGTCGAGGAGGCACAGGCGGCCCCCGACGCCGTGCCCACCCTTCGCTGACGAAAGGACGTCCGATGACCGATACCGTCCCGACCCATGACGCTGCCGCGCTGACGCGCTACATCGAGACCCGTTACCACGCCCGCCACCGCGCACAGCTTCCACATCTGGCCGAGTTGGCCGAACGCGTCGAAGTTGTCCATTTCGGCGAAGAGGACGTGCCCGAAGGTCTGTCCAACCTTCTGCACCGGATGAATGGCGAGATGGAGGACCACATGAAGAAGGAAGAGCTGATCCTCTTTGCCACCATCCGCAAGGGCGGCGG
Source organism: Paracoccaceae bacterium (assembly GCA_007134405.1). Classification (GTDB taxonomy): domain Bacteria; phylum Pseudomonadota; class Alphaproteobacteria; order Rhodobacterales; family Rhodobacteraceae; genus Pararhodobacter. The sequence goes on along the minus strand of SLKW01000006.1, from coordinate 3,445 downwards.
GCCGGGCACCGAAAACCCGATCGCGTGGATGCGCGCCGACCATGACAACCATAGAGCGGATCTGGCCCAGATCCGCCGCCTGACCGCCGGGCTGGTGGCGCCGAAGGACGCTTGCGGCACCTGGGCGGCGCTCTATGCGGGGCTGGAGGAGTTTGTCGACGATCTCGAGGAACACATGCGGTTGGAAAACGAGATCCTCTTCCCACTGTTCGAACCTTCCGAACTGGTTCGCGACTGAGTGGTGCAGTTGCCTATCCTCCACGCGGTCGCCGGGTCAAGGGGCGCCGCAGGGTCGCGCAAGAGAGCACGGCATGTCGTCTGACCCTCCCGAAACGCACCGCTACGCCTCCCCGCCCTGCATGGCAGGTGAGATCGCGCCGGACTATTTCGATCCTTTTGGCGTGGATGCACAGCAGGCCCGCGATGTGGCGCGTTGGCGCCGGACCGAGCGGGAACGACTGCGTGTGAACCGTCAGGCGATGAGTATCGAGAACCGCCGGGCAGTGGGCGAAGCTCTGGCGGGGCACCTGCGGGATTTGCTGATGGAGCGCTTTGACGGCGCGCGGGGGCGCGTCCTATCGGCCTACTGGCCGATCAAGGGCGAGCCGGATCTGCGCCCGTTGATGGCCGAACTGGACGCTGCCGGCGTGACGGTCGTCCTGCCCGTGGTAGCGGTGAAGGCCGCACCCTTGCTTTTTCGCCGCTGGACGCCGGAGACGCGGATGGTCCGCGGCGACTGGAACATCCCGGTCCCGCCACTCGAGGCCTGTGCCCTGCGCCCCGACATCGCGCTTGCGCCATTGGTCGGTTGGGATGACGCGGGCTACCGACTTGGTTACGGCGGAGGTTACTTCGACCGCACGCTGGCCGCGCTCAGCCCCCGCCCGTTCACCATCGGCATCGGATTGACTGCGGCGCGGCTGTCGACAATCCATCCTCAACCCCACGACATCCGGCTCGATCTGATCCTGACCGAGGACGGCATTCAGGGTCCGCAGGAACAACAATGACCAGCACCACCTCCCAGCAGATGCGCGCCTGGCGAGGCCTCGGGCTGTTCACCTATGGCTTCCGCCCGTTCTTTCTGGGTGCGGCGATCTGGGCGGGGTTGGCGATGGCGCTTTGGGTCTCGATGATGACCGGTGCAGTCAGACTTCCGACCGCGTTCGACCCCGTGTCCTGGCACGCGCATCAATTGATTTTCGGCTACCTGATCGCGGTGGTCGCGGGCTTCCTGATGACAGCGGTGCCAAACTGGACGGGGCGGTTGCCGATTGTAGGTTGGCCGCTGGCGGGGTTGTTCGCGCTTTGGCTTCTCGGGCGCGTGGCAGTTGCGGTGTCGGCGGGGCTGCCGGCGGTGGCGGTCGCGGTCCTCGATCTCGCCTTCGGGATGGTCTTCACGATGGTGATCGCGCGCGAGATCATCGCCGGGCGCAACTGGCGCAACCTCGTCGTGCTCGCCATGCTGGGGGCGCTCATCGTGGCCAATGCCGTGTTTCACTGGGAGGCGGCGACGGGCATCTCCGCGGCGCAGGGTTTCGGCGCGCGGCTCGGGATCGGTTCCGGGATCATGATGATCGCGGTGATCGGCGGGCGCATTGTGCCGTCCTTCACGCGCAACTGGCTTGTCAAGCGCGGGGCGCAGCGGCTTCCCGCCTTGCCCATGCAGTTGTTCGACAAGCTCGCGCTCGGCGTGCTGCTTGCGGCGCTTCTGGCATGGCTCTCCGCCCCGCATGGTCCGATCGCGGCGGTGGCACTGCTGCTGGCCGGGGTGTTGCACCTGATCCGGCTGGCGCGTTGGTGCGGGTATCGCACAGCGGCCGAACCGCTCTTGCTGATCCTGCACGTGGGCTATGCTTTCGTTCCGCTCGGTGCGCTTGCGATGGGGGCGGCCCTGCTGCGGCCGGACCTGATCCTGCCGTCATCGGCACAGCATCTATGGATGATCGGCGCTATCGGAGTGATGACGCTTGCGGTGATGACGCGGGCGACGCTGGGTCATACCGATCAGCCGCTGACAGCGGGGGCGGGAACTGTGGCGCTCTACCTGCTCGTGATCTTGGCCGCCTTGGCTCGGTTCGTCGCCGGGCTCCTGCCCGCCGAGGCGGCAGTCTTGCAAAGCCTGTCCGGGCTCGCATGGATCGCGGCGATGGGCGGCTTTGCCGTGATCTATGGCCGTTTGCTTCTGCTGTCCAAGGTCCGGGATTGAGCGATGGGCTGGGCCGAGTTCGTCGCGGCCTTCGCGATTTTCTTTCTCACCCACGCGCTGCCGGTGCGACCGCCACTGCGGCCTCGTCTGGTAGGGGCGCTTGGGGCACGGGGCTTCACGCTGGTCTATTCCGCGCTCTCGATCATGGTGCTGGCCTGGCTCATCGTGGCGGCGGGGCGTGCGCCCTATATGCGATTGTGGGGTTGGGGGCCGTGGCAGGTGCATGTGCCGCTGATCGCGATGCTGCCGGCCTGCCTCATCGTCGCGCTTGCTGTGGGGCGGCCGAACCCTTTCTCCTTCGGAGGCGCGCATCCGCAGGATTTCGATCCGGCGCTGCCTGGTCTCGTACGGTGGATGCGCCATCCGCTGCTCGTGGCGATGGCGCTGTGGGCCGTGGCGCATGTGGTGCCGAATGGCAATCTCGCGCATGTGCTGATGTTTGGGCTCTTTGGCGGATTCGCACTGATGGGGGCCCGGCTGATCGACCGACGCAAGCGCCGCGAGATGGGTGCGAACTGGGCGCTGCTCGATGCGGCGCGACGTGCGGGCCCGCTTCTACCGCGCCCGGCGCAGCCGCGCGACGCAGTGCTGCGCCTTGTCGCCGGGGTCGGGCTTTACGGGGCGCTGATCACGGTCCATCCTTATCTCTTCGGGGTCTCGCCGTTGCCCTTTTAGCGCTCGGGAAGGTGCCATCGGGGCGGGTGAGGATGAACAGGCTCACCGCGGCCAGCACCACCGCCTGCACCAGGAGCACTTCCCCGCTCACCCCGAGCAGCACGCTGGTCACGAAACTGGCTACCACGGCAAACATTGCCACCAGCTTGGCGCGCGGGCGGATCGCGCCGTGCCTTTGCCAGTCCTCGATTGGCGTGACGAGGCGCGGATGGGTGACCAGCCAGTGATGCAGCCGCGGCGAGGCTCGCGCGAAACTCCACGCCGCCAACAAAAGCAGCGGCGTTGTCGGCAAGAGCGGCACGACCGTCCCGAGCATCCCGCCTGCCAGTGCAGCGCCGCCAATCGAAAGCCACAGGTAACGCAATCGCGCAATCCTCGTCGTCCTGGGGCCTCCACCCTGGATATCGCTGATCCAACTGCGCGCCGCCACGGCGCGCGGTGCGGCGTCCTCGTGCTGCGTCTGGACCATAGTGCATCCCGGATGCGTCAAATGTGAGCTGTTCGAAAGTGGGTGGCACGCGCGACGAGGTCGGACATATGCTGGGCCGCCCGGATCGTAAG
>SLKW01000473.1 GCA_007134405.1 Paracoccaceae bacterium | reverse complement strand
GCCGGATCGCCTGGGGCGCGATGCCCAGATGCAGCGCGACGGCCACGGCGGCCAGCGCGTTCGAGACATTGTGATCGCCCGGCAGCGGCAAGAAACAGTCCGCGATGGGCGGGCCGTCGCGGCGGAGGATGTCGAAGCGCATCCCCCCCGCCTCGCCCCGCAGATCGGTGGCGCGCAGATCGGCGCCCTCCGACAGGCCATAGGTCACAACCGGCCGGGCGCGCAGCTGTCCGGCCAGCGCCCGCACCTCGGGGTGATCGGTGCCGAGGACGGCGAGGCCGTAGAAGGGAACGCCCTGCACGAAGCGGCGGAAGCCTGCGCGCAGGTCGTCGAAATCGCGCCAGTGGTCCAGATGCTCGGCGTCGATATTGGTGACAACCGCCACGGTCGTCGGCAGGCGGTTGAAGGAGCCGTCGCTCTCGTCGGCCTCGACCACCGTCCAGTCGCCCTGACCCAGCCTCGCGTTCGACCCGTAGGCCTGGATCACGCCGCCATTGACGACCGTCGGATCGACCCCGCCCGCGTCCAGCAGCGTCGCCACCAGCGTGGTGGTCGTCGTCTTGCCATGCGTGCCGGCAACCGAGACGGTGCGCTGCATCCGCATCAGTTCGGCCAGCATCTCGGAGCGGTGGACGACCGGCAGGCCGCGCCGCCGCGCCTCGGCCAGTTCGGGGTTGTCGGCCTTGATCGCGGTCGAGACGACGACGACCCCGGCCGCGCCGAGGTTGTCGGCCCGGTGCCCCTGACGAATGGTCACGCCGAGGTCGGCGAGCCGCTCGGTGATCGGCGATGCCTTCGCATCCGAGCCCTGGACGGTATGGCCCAGCCGCGCCAGGATCTCGGCGATACCCGACATTCCGATGCCGCCAATCCCGATGAAGTGGATGCCGCCCAGCCCTGGCGGCAGCAATGTGCGCAGGCTCATGTGCGGGCCTGCGCGAGGCGGTGGATCGAAATGTCGGTGATCAGGTCGGCCAACCGGTCGGCCGCGTCGGGAATGCCGATCGACAGCGCGCCCGCCGCCATCAGTTCGGCGGCTTCCGGGTTGGAGAGGATCGCCTCGACCTGCTCGGCCAGGGCTTCGGGGTTGAAGAAGCGTTCGGGGATCAGGACCGCCGCCTGGGCCGCGACCAGCGCGCGGGCATTGGCGGTCTGCTCGTCGCGCAGGGCGGCGGCGAGCGGCACCAGGATCGAGGGCCGCCCGATCACCGCCAGGTCGGCCACGGTCGAGGCGCCAGACCGCGCGATCACCAGCTGCGCCTCGGAAAAGCGGCGCGCGATGTCGTCGAAGAAGGGCGCGACCTCGGCGCGGATGCCGGCGGCGTCATAGGCCTCGGCGACGCGTTCCAGATCCTCGGGGCGGGCCTGGTGGGCGACGCGCAGATGGGTGCGCAGTCCATCGGGCAGAAGCCCGAGCGCGGGCGGCACGATGTCCGAGAGGATGCGCGCGCCCTGGCTGCCGCCGATGACCACGACGCTCATCGGATAGTCGCCGGGCGGGATGTAGGGGGCCCCGGCGCGTTCGTGAACCGCGTCGCGCACCGGGTTTCCGACATGCAGCGCCTCGACGCCGGCAGGCAGTTGCGTGGGCCAGGCGCCGCAGGCGACGGCCTGGACGCGGCGGGCGAAGACCTCGTTCACGCGGCCGAGGACACCGTTCTGTTCGTGAATCAGGCGCGGGACGCGCAGAAGCCAGGCCGCCGCCAGCGCCGGGATCGCCGGATAGCCGCCGAACCCCACGACGACCCGCGGCCGGTCGATGAGCATCCGGGCGGCGGATTTCAGCACGCCGCCCGCGATGCGCAGCGGCACCATCAGCTTTTCGGCCGCGCCGCCGCGCGCCGGCGTGGCCGATCCCGCGACCTGCCGCGTGACGGCCGCCGGAAAGTTCCCCGCGTAGCGCATGCCGCGGTCATCGGTCGACAGCGCCACGCGCCAGCCGCGCGCCAGCAGCGCCTCGGCCAGGGCCTGGGCGGGAAACATGTGCCCGCCGGTGCCCCCCGCGGCGATCACCGCGAGCGGCGCGCGCCCGGAACGCTCGCCTGCCATCATCCCCTCCGTGCAGCGCCCTGCGCCAGGATCTCGCCTATCTCGCCTTGCGGACGGGTGCGCGTCAAGGCAAGGAGCATGCCGACCATGATCCCCATCGCGACAAGCGAGGATCCGCCGTAGCTGACGAAGGGCAGCGTCATCCCCTTGGCGGGCAGAAGCCGGACCGCGACGCCCATGTTGATCATCGCCTGGGCCGAGAAGATGGCGACGATGCCGGTGCCGGCGATGCGGATGAAGGGATCACGCTCGCGCGTCAGCCGCGAGAGCGCACGCAGGCAGATCGTGGCGTAGAGCATGACGATGAAGGCCACCAGGAGGAAGCCGTATTCCTCGGCCGCGACGGCGATGATGAAATCGGTATGCGCGTCGGGCAGCTGCCATTTCACCTGCCCCTCGCCGACGCCCATGCCGAAGAGCCCGCCTTCCTGGATGGCCGAGGTGGCGAAGCCCAGCTGCGAGCGGGCATCGACCTCGGCGGTGAGGAAGCCGTCGATGCGCCGGGCGAAGTGTTCCGAATGCGAATAGGCGGCAACGCCCCCGGCCACGGCCAGCCCGCCGAGCGAGAGGATCAGGAAGATCGGCGCGCCGGCCACGAAATACATCACCCCCCAGCCGGCGAGCACCAGCGCCGCCTGGCCGAAATCGGGCTGCAGGACCAGCAGGAAGACGACCGCGAGCGTCACGCCCAGCGACAGCGATTTGCCAGGCGGGCCGTTGATTTCCTGCCCGGCGGCGAGGAACCAGGCGGCGAGCACCGCAAGGCAGGGCTTCACGAATTCGGAGGGCTGCACGCTGACGAAGCCGAGGCTGAGCCAGCGCACCGCGCCCTTGCCGAAGTCCGTGCCGATGAAGGGCAGCGCCAGCATCGTCAGGAAGGCGCCGACGAACCCCACCACCGCCCAGCGTCGGATCGCGGCGGGCGACATCATCGACACCAGGAACATGATCGCCAGCGCCAGAAGGCCGAACACCGCCTGGCGCTCGAAATAGAAGAAGGGCGGCAGGTTGTTGCGCGCGGCCAGGGGCGGCGACGAGGCCAGCGCCAGCAGCAGGCCCGCGCCGAAGAGAAGAAGGACGCAGGAGATCGTCCAGCGATCGACCGTGCGCCACCAACGCGAAAGCACCGCCTCGCCCGCCTGCGCGGGTAGGGTGCCATGAACCATTTCCGTCATGGATGCACTGCCTCTTGCCTCAAACGCGCCCGTTTTCCGGGTCTGCGGCGGAAGATAGCCGGAAAGCCCGCCTATGGCCAGAGATTTGACGGGAACCGGCGATCCGGCGCGCAACGCCCGGCGGCCGGGCTACCAGAAGCTCTGCGGGTCGATGTCGATGGCGACCCGAAGATCGTGGGGCGGTTTCAGTTGCCCCGTCCAGGCCCGCAGCGCCGGTTGCAGGGGCGCGCCCTTCGCGGCCTTGATCAGAATACGCACCCGGTGCCGGCCCCGCACGCGGGCGATGGGCGCGGGCGCCGGGCCGAAAAGCTGCGCATCGATCCGGCGCAGCGGCGCGTCACGTTCGGCCAGCGCCATGGCGAAATCCGACAGTTCCTCGAGCTTTGGCGAGGACAGGATGATGCCCGCGAGCCGGCCGAAGGGCGGCATGGAAAGCGCGCGGCGCTCGGCGGCCTCGGCGCGCCAGAAGCCCTCGTCATCGCCCGACAGGATCGCGCGGATCACCGGGTGGTCGGGTTGATGCGTCTGCAGCAGCGCCAGGCCCGGCTTCTCGGCGCGCCCCGCCCGCCCCGCCACCTGCCGGATCAACTGAAAGGTCCGCTCGGCTGCGCGCAGGTCCGAGCCGTGCAGGCCCAGATCCGCGTCGATCACGCCCACCAGCGTCAGCAGCGGAAAGTTGTGGCCCTTGGCGACCAGCTGCGTGCCGATGATCAGGTCCGCGTCGCCCGCCGCGATGGCGTCGATCTGCGCCTTGAGGGCCCGCGCCGAGGCGAAAAGGTCCGAGGACAGGACCGCGATCCGCGCCTCGGGGAAAGTCGCGCGCGCCTCTTCCTCCAACCGTTCGACGCCGGGTCCGACGGCGGCCATGCGCCCGGCCACGCCGCAGGAAGGGCAGGTTTCGGGCACCGGAGCGGTGGCGCCGCACTGGTGGCACATCAGGCGTTTCAGAAACCGATGCTCGACCATCCGCGCGTCGCAATCCGCGCATTGGATCTGGTGGCCGCAGCCACGGCAGACGGTGACCGGCGCGTATCCGCGACGGTTCAGGAAGAGAAGCGATTGCTCGCCCGCCTGAAGGCGCGCGTCGATGGCGCGCTTGAGTGTGGGCGAGATCCAGCGGCCCGAGGGCATCTCCTCGGCCCGCAGGTCGATGGCGCGCATGTCGGGCAGTTCCGCGACGCCGAAGCGCGCGGGCAGGTCGAGGCGGGCGTATTTGCTGCTTTCGGCATTGGCCCAGCTTTCCAGCGACGGCGTGGCCGAGGCCAGCACCACCTGCGCCCCCACGATGGACGCCCGCAGCACCGCCATGTCGCGCGCGTTGTAAAGGACGCCGTCCTCCTGCTTGTAGCTGCTGTCGTGTTCCTCATCGACGACAATCAGCCCAAGGTCGCGATAGGGCAGAAAAAGTGCCGAGCGCGCGCCCACGATGAGCTGCGCGCCGCCCTGCCCGACCATCCGCCAGAGCCGCCGCCGCTCGGTCAGCGTGACGCCCGAATGCCACTCGGCGGGGCGCGCGCCGAACCGCGCCTCGACGCGGGTCAGGAACTGCGCGGTGAGCGCGATCTCGGGCAAGAGCACCAGCGCCTGCCGCCCGGCGCGCAGGCAGGCGGCCACGGCCTCCATATACACTTCGGTCTTGCCCGAGCCGGTGACGCCCTTGAGCAGCGTCACGCCAAACTCCCCGCTCGCGGCGCAGAGGCGGTCTGCCGCGTCGCGCTGGTCCGCGGACAACGCCATTCCCGGCCGCGCCGGGTCCAGCCGGGGATAGGGCGCGTCGACCGGTGCCGCGGCCTCGATCAGCCCGCCCTGCGCGGCGAGGGTCTGCACGACCGAGGGGCTGACGCCGGCGGCACGGGTGATCTCGGTCACCGTCAGCGCCGCGCCGCCATAGGCGTCAAAGGCGTCCATGACCCGGGCGCGGGCATCGGTCATCCGCGCCGGCGGCTCGCCCATCAGATAGACCTTGCGCATCCGCGGCGCATCGAACAGCCCCGGCGCGCGGGTCGCCAGCCACAGCATCAGCGACATCGGCGTCAGCGTGTACTCGGCCGCGCGGGTCAGAAACGCGCGCAGCTCGTCCCGCATCGGCGGCACGTCGAGGACGCGCAGAACCGGGCGCAGCTTCTCGCGCGGCAGGTCGCTTTCCGGCCCGCCCCAGACCACGCCCAGCACCTTGCGCGGACCCAGCGGCACTTCGACGAAATCGCCCGTGCGCGCGCCGCCCTCGGGGGCGCGGTAATCCAGCACGCGGTCCAGGGGCTGCGTGGTCAGCACGGCAAGGGCTGCGTCGGGCGGAAAGTGTCGGACCTCGTCCGGAACCATGCAGTCTCGGGCTTTCGGGCGGATGGGAGTTCAGGTATGACGCCGCCCGAACCCCACCGCAACCCGTGAGCGCGCCATGAAATTCTTTGTCGATACCGCCGATGTGGCGGCGATTGCCGAACTCCACGACCTGGGCATGGTCGACGGGGTGACCACCAACCCCTCGCTGATCCTGAAATCCGGCCGCGACATCCTCGAGGTCACGAAGGAGATCTGTGACATCGTTTCGGGCCCGGTTTCCGCCGAGGTCGTCGCGCTCAAGGCCGACGAGATGATCGCCGAGGGTCGCCGCCTGGCCGAGATCGCGCCTAACATCGCGATCAAGCTGCCGCTCACCTGGGACGGGCTGAAGGCCTGCAAGGTGCTGACCGGCGAGGGGCGCATGGTCAATGTCACGCTCTGCTTCTCGCCCAACCAGGCGCTGATCGCGGCCAAGGCGGGGGCCACCTTCATCTCGCCCTTCATCGGCCGGCTTGACGACGTCAACCTCGACGGGATGGAGCTGATCCGCGACATCCGCCAGATCTACGACAACTACGGATTCGAGACCCAGATCCTCGCCGCCTCGATCCGTTCGGTGAACCATGTCTCCGACGCCGCGCTTGCCGGCGCCGACGTGATGACCGCCCCGCCCGAGGTCATCCGCAAGCTGGCAAGCCATCCGCTGACCGATGCAGGGCTGGCACAGTTCCTGAAGGACTGGGAAAAAACGGGGCAGAAAATTCTCTGACCTGGTGTAGGGTCGGGCAACGAGAAAAAAGACGAGGCAGATATGGCAGTCACCGAACACGCCCCGGAGGCGCGTGCCGTCAGCGATTGGCGCGCGCGCGTTCTGGCCGACCCCAGCCTGATTCTGGATGATCCCGCGATCATGCGCGCCATGGTCGAGGCCACCGAAGGCCAGGTCGCCAGCAACGTCGTCGACCTCAGGGCGATGGCGATGGCCCGGCTCGAGGCGCAGCTTGCGCGCCTGAAGGACACCCACGACGCCGTGGTCGCCGCCGCCTACGAGAATGTCGCGGCCACCAACCAGATCCACCGCGCCGTCGATGCGATCCTGGCCGCCCCGGATTTCGAGCGCTTCCTGCAGGTGCTGGACGGCGAACTGGCCGATATCCTTCAGGTCGCCTCCGTGCGGCTGGTGCTGGAAGACGCCGGCGCCCCCGCCCCCGGCCAGCGCGACACGGTGGTCGCCATGCAGCCGCCGGGGTTCATCGTCGATTACATGCGCCCCACCCGCACCGCGCCGGCGCGCCGCATCGTCCTGCGCCAGGCCGTTCCGTTCGACGGCGATCTCTACGGCCCCGCGGGCGGCACCATCCGCTCCGAGGCGCTGATGCGGCTCGACCTCGGCCGCGGGCGCGGCGAGGCGATGCTCGCCCTCGGTTCGACCGAGCCGCAGCACTACAAGTCCGGCCAGGCGACCGATCTGATGGCCTTCTTCACCGGCGTGGTCGAGAAGGTCCTGCGCCGCTGGCTGGGATGAGACGCGACAGCCTGGCGATCAGCCCCGCGCTGCGCCAGGCGCTGTCGGACTGGTTGCAGTCCCTCGCCGCGCTCAAGGACGCGGCCGACCACACGATCACCGCCTACCGCGCCGATGTCGCGGGCTTCCTGGCCTTCCTTGCCGGCCATCACGGCGGCGGCGCGGGCATCGCGCAACTGCGCGCCGTCACGCAATCGGACCTGCGCGCCTGGATGGCGGCGGAGCGCGCGCGCGGCGTCGGGCCGCGCTCGCTCGCGCGCGCGCTCTCGGCGCTCAAGTCCTTCGCCCGCTGGCTGGCCGAGCGCGAGCCGGATTTCGACCCCGACACGATCCTCGCCGCCCGCGCCCCGCGCCACGCCCGCCCCCTGCCCCGCCCCGTGAGCGAGGCCGACGCCCGCGAGATGCTGGAAACCGTCAGCGACGACCACCCCGAGCGCTGGATCCAGGCGCGCGACGCGGCGGTGCTGACGCTGCTCTACGGCTGCGGGCTGCGCATTTCCGAGGCACTGTCGCTCACCGGGCGGGCGCGCGATCCGGGGCCGAGCCTGCGCATCCGGGGAAAGGGCGGCAAGGAGCGCGTCGTGCCGGTCCTGCCCGCCGCGGCGCAGGCGATCGCCGAATACGCCCACCTTTGTCCGCATCCGCTGACCCCCGATGGCCCGCTCTTTCGCGGCGCACGCGGCGGCCCTCTGAACCCGCGGCTCGTCGCCAGGGCGATGGAGGGGGCCCGCCTTCGCCTGGGATTGCCCGCGACCGCCACGCCGCATGCGCTGCGACATTCCTTCGCCACGCATCTTCTGGCCGCCGGCGGCGATCTGCGCGCCATCCAGGAACTTCTCGGCCATGCCTCGCTGTCCACGACGCAGATCTACACCGGCGTCGATCAGGCACGGCTGATGCAGGCCTATCGCGCCGCCCATCCCCGCGCCAAGGGCGCCACGACAGGCGCCGCCGCCACCCCCGAGCGGTTGCGCGACGCGCCGAACTGAGCAACAACGGGGCCCATGTACGAAACCTGGCGCGCCTATTCGGTCCATCTCTTCACCGCTACGGGCGCGGTCTTCTCGATGCTGGCGATGCTCGCCGCGGTCGAGGGCGCCTGGAGCCTGATGTTCCTGTGGCTCGTCGTCGCCTTCATCGTCGACGGCAT
>SLKW01000475.1 GCA_007134405.1 Paracoccaceae bacterium | reverse complement strand
CCCAAGGTGTTCCTCCTCGACGAGCCGCTCTCGGCGCTCGACGCCAACCTGCGCGAACACATGCAGGTCGAATTGCGGCAACTCCAGCAGCGCCTCGGCGTCACCACCGTGGTCGTCACCCACGACCAGAAGGAGGCGCTGACCATGGCCGACCTCCTGATCGTCATGGACCAGGGCCGCGTGCAGCAGATGGGCGCGCCGATGGACCTTTACCGCGACCCGGCCAATGCCTTCGTCGCGGGTTTTATCGGATCGACGAACCTGGTCCCCTGCCACCTTTCCGGCGGCCAACTGAACATCGCCGGTCACTCCGTGGACCTGACCGAGGGCGATCGCGTCAAATGCGCCGACGGCCCCGCCGTCCTTTCGGTGCGCCCCGAAGACGTGCGCTTCGCCGACATGGGCCTTCCCGCGCGCATCACCTTCATCCGCGACCTGGGCGAGAGCGTGCAATTCACCCTCAACCTCGACGGGCGCGAGGTCAACGCCCTCTTCGCCCCCCGCGACCGGCCCGCGGTCGGTCTGGCCGAAACTGTCCTTTTGGCCTTCGAACCCGGCCGCCGCGTGGTGCTGGCGCCATGAGCGCCGGGACGGAGAAGGTCACGCCCGCGTGGCTCGGTGCGATTCCGGGCGTCTGGCTCGCGGTCCTGTTCCTCATCCCCTTCGCCATCATGCTCTCGGTCAGCGTCGCGCACCGCGTGCCCGGCGGCTTCTTCGAGCCCGGCTTCGAATTTACCAGCTACGCACGGCTTTTTACGCCCTTCTTCGGCCGCATCCTGGTCACCTCGATCCTGATCGCAGCCGGCGCGGCGCTTATCTGCGTCGTTCTCGCCTTTCCTTTCACTGTCCTTCTGTCAGGGATGCGCCGACGCGCGCAAACGCTCGTGCTGGTGATCCTGCTCGCCGTCCTGTCGCTTTCCGAGGTCATCATCGGCTTTTCGCTCTCGACGCTGCTCTCGCGCACGGCGGGCGTCGGCAACCTCTTCGCAGCGCTGGGGATCATCGAGACCTCGCAGGCCTACACGCCCGGCCTCTTCGCGCTGATGGCGGGGCTTTGCTATCTGGGCTTTCCCTACGCGGTTCTCGTCCTCTACCCGCCGGTCTCGCGGCTCGACCCGGAACTGGGCGAGGCTGCGCGCAGCATGGGCGCCTCGCCGCTACGTGCGTTCCTGACCGTCACCGTGCCGGTGCTGCGCGCGCCGATCCTGGGGGCGCTGATCCTCGTCTTCGTCTTCACGCTCGGCGCTTACCTGCTGCCGCAATTGCTCGGCCGGCCGCGGCACTGGACGCTTTCGGTGCACATCACCGACCAGGCGATCTTCCAGTCGAACCTGCCCTTCGCCGCGGCGATGGCGATCATGCTTCTGCTGGTCGCGCTCGCCATGGTGGGGCTTGCGCTGCTGCTGGGCCGCCAGAGGGAGGCCGGATGAAACCGCTCGGACCACTCTACGTCACTCTCATCCTGATCCTTCTGGCCGCGCCGCTGGTCGTCGTGACCGGCGTCTCGCTCAATTCCGCGCAGAGCCTGCGTTTCCCCCCGCAAGACTTGTCGCTGCGCTGGTACGGCGCGCTTTTCCAGCAAGCCGACTGGATGGGGCCGCTGCGCAACTCGGTCGTAATCGCAGCCCTCGCCAGCGCGCTGGCCGTCGCCGTGGCGCTACCCCTGGCATTGCATGTCTGGGTGCGCGGCGGCTGGCTCAGTCGGGCGCTTTACACGCTGGGCGTAGCGCCCTTCATGCTGCCGCCGGTGATCACCGCGTTGGGGTTCCTGGTCTTCTGGGTCTCGCTTGGGATGTACGGTCAGTTTACGGCCACCGTCGTCTCGCACGCGGTCTTCCTAGTGACGCTGCCGCTCGTGACCATTTCTCTCGGGCTGCAAACCATCGACCCCGCGCTGATCGAGGCGGCGCGGGTGATGGGGGCGACGCGCGGCAAGGTGCTGCGCACCGTGGTTCTCCCGCTGGTGCTGCCCTACATGATCTCGGGCTACGCCTTTGCCTTCGTGCTGTCGCTCAACGAATACATCATCGCCTACATGGTCGCGGGCTTCACCGTCGAAACCCTGCCGATCAAGATCTTCAACAGCCTGCGCTACGGATACACGCCGATCATGGGGGTGGTGTCGGTCCTTTTCGTCGTTATCGCCATCCTGGTCTTCGGGCTGATCGGGCGCTTCGGCAACCTGCCCCGGCTTCTGGGCGCGGAAAGGTTGCGGGAATGAGCGGGATCACACTCTCCCTCTGGCAGGGCGCCGGGGTGCCGGGCGACGTGGCGGCGACGCTGGTGGGGGCCGAGCGCATCGCCGCACGCGCGGCCGCGGCGGGCAGCGACCTGCTGGTCTTCCCCGAAGGTTACCTCACCGGCTACCATATCCCCGACCTCGTGCTCGGCGCCCTGCCCTGGGTCGCCGAGGCGCTGCCGCGGGTCGGCGCGATCGCCGCCGCGCATGGCCTCACGCTGGTGATGGGCACGCATCTGGACGAGGGCGCGCGGCTGCGCAATTCCGCCGTGGTCTTCGGCCCGTCGGGCGCCGAGCTGGGCCGCTACCACAAGCGCACGCCCTTCGGGGCTTGGGAAAAGGCGCTCTTCGCGCCAGGTGATTCCGGCCTGGTTTTCAAGGCCGGTGGCCTGAAAGTGGGCGTGGCGATCTGCTACGACGTCGAATTTCCCGAACTGATACGCGCCTATGCCCGCGACGGCGCGCATCTCGTCGTCGTCCCCACGGCGCTCATGGCGCCGATGGAGCACATCGCGCGGCTGATCGTGCCGGTCCGCGCGCTGGAGAACCAGATCTTTGTCGGCTACGCGAACCGCGCGGGAAGCGAGCCGGGGCTCGACTTCGTCGGCCTGTCGCGCATCTGCGGCCCGCGCGGCGAGATCCTGGCCGAGGCGGGCACCGAGCCCGCCCTGCTCACCGCCCGCCTAGACCTCGATCTGCTGGAAGCCGAGCGCGCCGTGAGCTGCTATCTGCACGATCTCGCCGGCTTGAACGGCGCCTGAGTTGCGCCCCTCGGGGGGGCCGCGGAACTCCGGTTAAAATCCGGTTGTATAATCTCGTTTATTACTTCTTATCAATATCTTGGTCGATTGTCCAAATTTGGACCGGCGCCAGAATCGGTCGTTTTCGGCCCCCCTACGCCGCGGCGGGGGTTTCCAGGGCCTTCAGCACGTCCGCGGCGATGGCGGTCGAACGGCGCCGCGCGGCGTGGTCGTGGATCATGCCGGTGATCATCAGCTCGTCAGGCCGGTAGCGGCGGATCAGCCCGGCAAGCTGCCGCTCGACGCTGTCGGGCGCGCCGGTGGCCGAGACCGACAGCGCCTGCTCGACCTGCGCCATGACCGGCGGCGGCACTTCAGCCGACAGATCGGTGCGCGGCCGGGGCAGTTTGCCGGGCCGGCCCGTGCGCAGCCGGGCGAAGGCCAGCAGTTGCGAAGACCGCAGGAAGCGCGCCTCCTCGTCGGTCTCGGCCGCGCAGACTCCGGCGGCGATCATCGCATAGGGCCGCGCCAGCCATTTCGAAGGCTGGAACTCCTGCCGGTAGATCGCCAGCGCCTGCTCGAGCATCATCGGCGCGAAATGCGAGGCGAAGGCATAGGGCAACCCCAGATAGGCCGCCAGTTGCGCGCCATAGAGGCTGGAGCCCAGGATCCAGACCGGCACATGCGTGCCGGCGCCGGGGATGGCGCGGACGGGCGCGGTCTCGGGCATGTCGTCGAGATAGGCCAGAAGTTCGGCCACGTCCTGCGGGAAACGGTCCTCCTGCACCATGTGGCGGCGCAGGGCGCGGGCGGTGGCCGGGTCGGTGCCGGGCGCGCGGCCGAGACCCAGGTCGATCCGCCCCGGATGCAGCGTGGCGAGCGTGCCGAAGGCCTCGGCCACCATCAGGGGCGCGTGGTTGGGCAGCATGATCCCGCCCGCGCCAACGCGGATGCGCCGGGTCGCGGCGGCGACATGGCCGATCACCACGGCGGTGGCGGCGCTGGCGATGCCGGGCATGTTGTGATGCTCGGCCAACCAGAAGCGATGGAATCCCAACGCCTCGGCATGACGCGCGAGGTCGGTCGTGTTGGCCAGCGCCTCGGCGACGGTGGCGCCCTCGGGCACCGGCGACAGATCGAGCAGGGAAAAGTGCTGCATGAAGGGCCTCCTGCCGGGCAAGCTAGGCACCCGGACAGGCGGCCGCAAGTCCGAGGGCCGTCAGCGCCCCCTGCCCCTCAGGGCAGCAGAACGGTCGAGCCGGTTGTCTTCCGGGACGCGAGCGCACGATGCGCCTCGGCCACCTCGGCGAGCGGGAAGCGCTGGTCGATGCGGATCTGCACCGCCCCCGAGCCGACCTTATCGAAGAGGTGCTGCGCCATCTGCTGGCAGCGGTCGTGCTCGGCGATATGGGTGAAGAGCGTCGGGCGCGTGATCTGCAGCGAGCCCTTGGCGGCAAGGGTCGCCAGATTGACCGGCGGCACCGGGCCCGAGGCATTGCCGAAAGAGATCATCATCCCCAGCGGCCGCAGGCAATCGAGCGAGCCCTCGAAGGTCGCTGCGCCCACCGAATCCATCACCACGTCGACCCCGCGCCCGTCGGTGAGCGCGCGCACCTGCGCCGGCCAGTCGGGGGCGTTGTAGTCGACGACCGCATCGGCGCCGTGCGCCTTTGCCAGCGCGCGCTTTTCCTCGGACCCGGCGGTACCGATCAGCCTGATCCCTTCGGAGCGCGCCCATTGGCAGGCGATCAGCCCCACCCCGCCGGCCGCTGCGTGAAAGAGGACGGTGTCCCCCGCCTTCAGTGGCACCGTGCGGTGAAAGAGATATTCGACCGTCAGCCCCTTGAGCATCATCGCCGCGCCGGTCTCGAAATCGATTCCGTCGGGCAGCGGGCAGACCTGGGCGGCAGGCATGACGCGCGCCTCGGTATAGGCGCCGGGCGGCTGGGCGGCATAGGCGGCGCGGTCGCCGGGCTTCAGGTGCGCGACCCCCTCGCCTACCGCCTCGATCACGCCGGCGGCTTCCATCCCCAGCGCGTGCGGCAGCGTCATCGGGTAGAGGCCGTCGCGCTGGTAGATGTCGATGAAGTTGAGCCCACAGGCATCGTGCCGGATGCGAATCTCGCCCTTGCCGGGCGCGCCCACCGCGCGGTCCTCGATCTCCAGCACCTCGGGTCCGCCATGCGCGCGGATCACCACGGTCTTCGCCATTCCCTCACCTCCCCGTTCCTGGTCGCGGCGAGGCTAGCGCATGCGCCGGGCGGGGTGAAGGCCATCTAACCGGCGAAGCGGGCCTCGCAGGCCATGACCTCGAGCCGCGCGCGCTCGCGCAGTTCGGCCTCGCGCTCGCGCAATTGCCGCAGCTTGCGACGCTCGGCCGCCATGTCGATCGCGACCGGGCGCTCGCGGACATCGCTGCGGGTGGTGGTGCAGACGCCCAGCGGATTGGCGGGCGTCAGGCAGAGGCTGACGGCGGTGCGCACCGTGGGTTCGGCCTGCAGAGCATAGCCCCAGTCGAGGTTCCGCTCGGTCTCGGCGATGAGTTCCTCGAGGACGCGCACGTCGCGCATGGCATTTTCCACGCAAGCGGCGCGCGGATTGGCGCAGGCGGCGAACAGGGCGAGGGCGAGGGCGACAAGGGAATGAAGCGGAAAGACGCGCATGTGAGGGTCCGGGGCGACTCGGGCGCACCATAGCGGTTTTCGCGGCCCCCGCAATTCACAGTCGGGGAATGCCGAGCGGTGCGGCAAGCAGCGTACGGAGGGGCAACCGCCGGGCAACCCCGCGCGGGCATCCTGCGGCCAACCCCGTAACGATGCGAGGACTGTCATGACCCTTTCCACCCGCGCCTATGCGCGCGCAACCGACGTGCCGGTGACAAGCTGGCGCTGGCCCAATTTCTCGCCCCAGGAACTGGCCTGCCGCGGCACCGGCGCGCTGGTCGTCGATCCGCGCGCGCTGGACATGCTGCAATCGCTGCGCAACCGGCTGGGCAAGCCGATGATCATCACCTCGGCCTATCGCAGCCCGGCGCACAACGCCCGCGTCGGCGGCGCGCCGCGCTCGCGCCACCTAGAGGGAATCGCCTTCGACGTGCGGATGGACAACCACGACCCCGAGGCCTTCATCGCCCAGGCCCGCGCCGTGGGCTTCCACGGGATCGGCACCTATCCGCACCAGGGCTTCGTGCATATCGATGCGCGCCCCGCCTCGGAGGCCGCGATCTGGGGCGACCCGTTCCCCCGCCGCGCCACCCCGTTCGCGCCCGAAGCGCCACCGCGCAGACCGAACCTGGCCGGCAGCCGGACGCTTGCGGGCGCCGGGGCAGCGGGGGTGGCGGTGGTCACGGCGGGCGCGTCGGAGCTGGCTCAGGACGGGTTGGCCGAGGCTCCGCTCTGGCTCGCGCATCTCGATGCGGCGCGCTGGATGCTGCTGGCCGTGGCTCTTGTCGGGATCGCGGTCGTCGTGCGGGCTCGGATCAGCGACTGGAAAGCCTTGCGGCGCTGACCCGTCCGCACCGCCCGCAGACGCAAAACGCGCCCTGCCCGGGCGCGTTTTTCAGTGTTCAATGCCGCGCGCGGCGATGCCTCTGGGTTCAGGCCGCCGGCATGCGTTCCTCGACGATGCCCGCCCACCAGCTGCAGCCGGCGGGGATCGCATCGTCGTCGAAATCGTACTCTGGATGGTGAACCTGCGCCGTGTCCCCGTTGCCGACGAGGATATAGGCGCCGGGACGTTCCTCGAGCATGTAGGCGAAATCCTCGCCACCCATCACCAGCGGTGCCGGCTTGCACGAACCGGCGACCTTGGCGGCCACCTCGGCCGCGAAGGCGGTCTGCTCGGGGGTGTTCACCATCACCGGATAGCCGCGCTTGTAGTCGACCTGCGCTGTCGCGCCGAAAGCCCCGGCGACACCCGTGGCAAGCGCCTTGATCCGCGTCTCGGCCAGGCTGCGCGTCTCGGGGTCCATCGTGCGCACGGTCCCGCGCAACTCGACCCGTTGCGGGATGACGTTGAAGGCCTGCGATTCGGTCTGAAACGAGGTGACCGAGACGACGAGGTTCTTGACCGGATCGTGGTTGCGGCTGACGACAGTCTGCAGCGCGGTCACAATCTGGGCGGCAACCACGGTCGTATCGACCGTCTCGTGCGGTTTCGCGGCATGGCCGCCCAGCCCTTCGACATGAATGGTGAAGGTATCGGTCGCGGCGAAGAAGGCGCCGTCACGGATGGCGAAGGTTCCCAGCGGCAAGCCGGGCATGTTGTGCATCCCGTAGACTTCCTGGATGCCGAAGCGCTCCATCATCCCGTCCTCGCACATCGCGCGCCCACCTGCACCGCCTTCCTCGGCAGGCTGGAAGATCACCACTGCGGTGCCGTCGAAATTGCGCGTCTCGGCCAGGTATTTTGCAGCGCCCAGCAGCATCGCGGTATGCCCGTCATGGCCGCAGGCGTGCATCTTGCCGGGCGTTTTCGACGCATGAGCCGAGCCGGTCTTTTCCTGGATCGGCAGCGCATCCATGTCGGCCCGGAGCCCGATGACCTTGCCCGAACCATCCGCCTTGCCGCGGATCACGCCCACGACACCGGTCTTCCCGATCCCTTCGACCACCTCGTCGCAGCCGAATTCGCGCAGCTTCTCGGCGACGATCCCAGCGGTGCGGTGGACATCATAAAGCAGCTCGGGGTGTTCGTGAAAATCGCGCCTCCAGGCGGTGATTTCGGGCAGCAGTTCTGCGAAGCGGTTCTTGACGGGCATGATCGGTCCTTTCGTCAGCTGAGGGGCATGCGCTGTTCGGCGAGCGTGGCGAACCAGCTGCTGCCGGCAGGTATGATGGCGTCGTTGAAGTCATAGGCAGGGTGGTGGCACTGGGCCGAGTCGCCGTTGCCGAGGA
The DNA here is from genome assembly GCA_007134405.1 of Paracoccaceae bacterium. Lineage (GTDB taxonomy): Bacteria > Pseudomonadota > Alphaproteobacteria > Rhodobacterales > Rhodobacteraceae > Pararhodobacter. Next base: position 337 of record SLKW01000475.1, on the reverse strand, counting down.
AGATGTAGGCGCCGGGCCGTTCCTGCAGCATGAACGAAAAGTCCTCGGCCGGCATGATCGGGCGCGCCTGGCGGTCCACGTGGCCAGCGACGGCTTCGGCCGCCACGGCGGCGTATTCGGCATTTTGGGCTGCGTTAACCGTGACTGGATAGCCGCGCTCGTAATGGATCGAGGCGCTTGCACCATAGGCCAGCGCCGTGGCGGAGACGAGCGCCTTGATCCGCTCCTCGGCCATGTCGCGCAAACCTTCATCAAGGCACCGGACGGTTCCCTTCAAGATCACCTCGTTCGCAATGACGTTCGAGGCGGTGCTGTCGGTATGGAAACTGCCAATGGT
>SLKW01000183.1 GCA_007134405.1 Paracoccaceae bacterium | reverse complement strand
CCATGCCGGGCAGGCCCTGCGCCTGGGCGAAGCTGTTCATCCGGTCGCAGAAGGCGCGGGAGCCGCCGGTGGGCGCGGGGATGGCGCGGATCTCGGTGCCGTCCTGCTCCAGCAGCTTGGCGAAGATGCCGAAGCCGGAGCCGCGGAAATGCGCGCTCACCTCCTGTATCTCGATTCCGCAGCGCAGGTCGGGCTTGTCGGTGCCGTATTTCCGCATCGCCTCGGCAAAGGGGATGCGCGGCCAGTCGGCATGCACGGTCTGCCCGTCGGCGAATTCCTCGAACACGCTTTGCATGATGGGCTGCATCGTGGCGAAGACATCGTCCTGCGTGACGAAGGACATCTCGACGTCGAGCTGGTAGAAATCGGTGGGCGAGCGGTCGGCGCGCGGGTCCTCGTCGCGGAAGCAGGGCGCGATCTGGAAATACTTGTCGAAGCCCGCGACCATGATCAACTGCTTGAACTGCTGCGGCGCCTGCGGCAGGGCGTAGAACTTGCCCGGATGCAGGCGCGACGGCACCAGGAAGTCGCGCGCCCCTTCGGGGCTGGAGGCGGTCAGGATCGGGGTCTGGAATTCGGTGAAGCCGGCCTTCCACATCCGGTCGCGCATGGCGCGCACCACGTTCGAGCGCAGCATCATGTTGGCGTGCAGCGTCTCGCGCCGAAGGTCGAGAAAGCGGTAGGCCAGCCGCGTTTCTTCGGGGTAGTCGGGCTCGCCGAAGACGGGCAGCGGCAACTCCTCGGCCGGGCCGAGGATGCGCAGCTCGCGCACGTAGACCTCGACGGCGCCGGTGGGGATCTTGGGATTCACCAGCCCCTCGTCGCGCGCCTTCACCACCCCGTCGATCGAAATGACCCATTCGGCGCGCACCTTCTCCATCGCGGCGAAGGCGGCGCTGTCGCTGTCGGCCAGCACCTGGGTCACGCCGTAATGGTCGCGCAGGTCGATGAAGAGGACGCCGCCGTGATCGCGCACGCGGTGCACCCAGCCCGACAGCCGCACCTCCTGGCCGACATGATCGGATCTAAGATCGGCGCAGGTATGGCTGCGGTAGGGGTGCATGGTTTGCTCCGTTCGGCTGGATGGATGGCGCGGTGGCGATTTCGCGGCGATACACCCCGGCGGGGCGGCGAAGTCAAGCCCGCCGCCCCCGGGCCTAAAACTCGCCGCCGGTCGCCTCGGGGTCGAGGGCGAAGAAGATGCCGTCGCGCAAAACCTCGATCACCGTCGCGCGGCGGACCTCGGCCGCGTCGGCCGCGGCGGCGTAGGTCAGGGCGAGGTCGCACAACTGGTTGACCAGGCGCGGCAGCCCGCCGCTGGCGCGGTGCACGATCTCGGCCGCCTGACGGCTGAAGATGCGCGGCTCGCCCCCGGCCATGAGAATGCGCGCGGCGATGTAACCGCCGACCTCGTCCAGCGCGAGCCCACCGAGGTGACGGCCGACCGCGACGCGCTGCGCGAAGGGCGCGAGGTCCGGCGCGCGTATCGTGCGCAGAAGGGGCGGCTGGCCGACCAGCAGAAGCTGGATGCCGCCGCCCGTCGTGGCCGCGAGGTTGCCCATCAGGCGCAGATCCTCGAGCGCCGCGGGGCCGAGGTTCTGCGCCTCGTCGATGACGGCGAGCAGCCGGCGGTCGGCCTGTGCCTCGGTCTCCAGGAAGGCGCCGAGGGCGTCGAACGGATCGCCGGCGGCGCCCTTCAGCCCGAAGGCGGCGCACAGGCGCGCGAGGATTTCCCCGTCGCGCCGCGGGGTGGCGAGCAGGCCCACGGTGACCCCCGCATCGAGGCCGCCCAGGAAATGCGCCAGAAGCGTGGTCTTGCCGCTGCCGATCTCGCCCGTGAGCACGGTCACCGGCGCGCCCGAGACCAGCCCGAAATCGAGCACGGCATGCGCCATCCGATGCGCGGCGGACCAGTACAGGCACTCGGGATCGGGCGCGGGGCCGAAGGGCGGCGCGGCCAAACCGAAATGCTCGAGATAGCGCTCGTCTGCCTGTTCCATCGCCCCCGAAAGCCCCTGTGCCGCCGCTGACGGGCGGTTGCCGTGTCTTTGTCTACCGGAGGCGCGCGGGATGACAAAGCCTCGATCCGCTCGGTTTTGGGCTTTGGCGCGGCGGAAATGCCGGTCGATCCAACGTGCGGTTGCAGGCACGAATGCCGGCGCAAACTGGGCGAGAACCGCGCGGCGGAGCGGGCCGCGCACCTCGGCGTGAGGCGCGGGCCGGGCGGCGCGGCGAGCCTTGCGCTGGCGGCGCGTGCCTGTCATGGCTGATCCATGAACCAACGCTTCCGTCACTCGGCCGACAGCCATGCCCCGATCGTGCTGTGGATCGTGGCCATATGTTCGCTGCCCGAGGTGCTGTTCACGCTGCTGGAGACCCCGCTCTTCGGCCTGCCGGAGCTGCGGCGCACGGCGCTCGTAAGCCTCGCCTTCTGGCCGCATATCGTGACCGAAGGCTGGCAGCCGGTCTGGCCCGGACAGTCGATGGCAATGTTCGTGACCTACGCCTTCCTGCATGGCGGGTTCCTGCACCTTCTGTTCAACATGCTGGTCCTGCTGCATCTGGGCCGGGAATGCGTGGCGCGGCTTGGGAACTGGGGCTTTTTCGTGCTCTATATCCTGACGGCAATCGGCGGGGCGGCGGGGTTCTTGCTGCTGTCGGATTCGCCGGGGCCGATGGTCGGCGCCTCGGGGTCGATCTTCGGGCTGTTCGGCGCGGTGCAGTACTGGGACTGGCAGCGCCGTCGGGCGACCCGGCAATCGCTGGGGCCGTTCTGGAAGGTAATGCTGGGCCTCGTGCTGATGAACGTGATCCTCTACATCATGGTCGGCGGATACCTTGCCTGGCAGGCGCATCTCGGCGGTTACGTTGCCGGTTTTCTGATCGCGCGCCTGGCGACCCCGACGCTGCGGCACCGGGCGAGCAGATTTCATTGACAAACCGGCGAAACACACGTTGCATTCTTGGGCAAACTGCGCCCTAACTGAAATATGATCAAAAATTGACGACGCTGCCCGTGACCGTTCCTGCCGCCGATCCGACCCCGGTGATCGCCATTCGCGGACTGCACAAGTCCTATGGCGATCTGGACGTGCTCAAAGGGATTGACGTGACCGCCCTGCCCGGCCAGGTGATCTCGCTCATCGGTTCGTCGGGATCGGGCAAGTCGACGCTGCTGCGCTGTTGCAACCTGCTGGAGGATAGCCAGCAAGGCGACATCATCTTCGAGGGCGAGCCGGTGCGCTGGAAGGGCACGGGGCTCAATCGCTACCCGGCCGACAAGGCGCAGGTCGTGCGCATCCGCACGAACCTGTCGATGGTGTTCCAGAGCTTCAACCTCTGGTCGCACATGACGGTCCTGCAAAACGTGATGGAAGCACCGCTGACGGTGCTGAAACAGAACCGCGACCAGGTCGAGGCGCGGGCGCGGGCGCTGCTGGACAAGGTCGGCATCGGCGACAAGGCCGATGTCTACCCGGCGCAAATGTCGGGCGGCCAGCAGCAGCGCGCCGCCATTGCCCGCGCGCTCTGCATGGAGCCGCGTGCGCTGCTTTTCGACGAGCCGACCTCGGCGCTCGACCCGGAACTGGAGCAGGAGGTGGTGCGCGTCATCAAGGCACTGGCCGAGGAGGGGCGGACGATGCTGATCGTCACCCACGACATGCGGCTGGCGGCAGATGTGTCTGACCACGCAATCTTCCTCCACCAGGGCCTGATCGAGGAACAGGGCCCGCCCGACGCCGTGTTCGGCGCGCCGCAATCGGCGCGTCTGAAGCAGTTCCTCAGGGCGACCGAACCCGCCTGAGGCAAGAAACCCGAAATCCAACCAAGGGAGACCACCATGAAGAAACTCACCCTCACCCTCGCCGCGCTGGCGCTGAGCGCCTCGGGCGCGGCGGCGCAGGATGTCGTGCGCATGGGCACCGAAGGCGCCTATCCGCCGTTCAACTTCATCAACGACCAGAACGAGCTTGAAGGTTTCGAGATCGATCTCGGCAACGAGATGTGCGAGCGCGCCGGTCTCACCTGCGAATGGGTCATCAACGATTGGGACACGATCATCCCGAACCTGGTCGCGGGCAACTATGACACGATCATCGCGGGCATGAGCATCACCGAGGCCCGCCAGGAAGTGATCTCGTTCACCCAGAACTACAAGGAGCCGGACCCCTCGCGCTACGCGGCGCTTATCGGCACCGATCCGGACGTGATTGACTCGGGCGTGATCGCCACGCAGTCGAACACCGTGCAGGCGGGCTATGTCGCCGAGACCGATGCCGACCTGATCGAGTTCGCCACCCCGGACGAGACCATCGCCGCCGTGCGCGCCGGTGAAGCCGATGCGGTGCTGGCCGATGGCGATTTCCTGCGCCCGATCGTCGAGGAATCCACGGATCTCGAATTCATCGGCGAACCCATGCATATCGGCGGCGGCGTCGGTATGGGGCTGCGGCAGACCGACGACGAGCTGCGTGAAACCTTCGATGCGGTGATCACCGAGATGAAGGAAGACGGCTCGCTCAACGAGCTTCTGATCCGCTGGTTCGGCGAGGACACGCCGACCTTTTGAGCCGAAACCGGGCGGCGGGGTCTGAGCGCCCCGCCGTCTGCGCGGGTGCGCGATGTTCCAATTCTGCACCGATCCCTCGATCCTGCCGGACTGGCAGTGGTTCGCCTGCTACCTGACAAGCGGGACGCATCTGGCGTTCTACCGCTCGTTCCTGGTGGTGATCCTGCTGTTGATTGTTGTGGCACCGCTGGCGCTGGGGATGGGAATGCTGGGGGCGTTGGCGCTGCGGTCGCAGTTTCTGCCGGTCAACGCCTTGGGCCGCGGCTATGTGAACCTCGTGCGCGGGGTCCCCGACATCGTCTTCTTCCTGTTCGTTCCCATCGCGCTCGGCCAGGGAATCGAATGGGTGCTGCATCACATCAACTGCCCCGATTGGGACCAGCCGATCCGGCAGGGCAACGACTTCATCGTCTGCCGCGAGGCCAAGGTGCCGCCCGTCGGCGCTTCGGCCTGGGCGCGGAACGTCTATGCCTTTTCGATGGCGGTGGTGGCCTTCGCGCTGGTTTTCGGGGCATTCGTCGCCAACACGCTCTATGGCGCAATGCGCGCCGTACCCCAGGCGCAGGTGGAAACCGCCGAGGCCTACGGCATGACGCAGGCCCAGGCCTTTCGCCGGATCGTGCTGCCGCAGATGTGGGTCTTCGCGCTGCCGGGGCTGTCGAACATCTGGCAGATCCTGATCAAGTCGACACCGCTTCTGTTCCTGCTCGGCATCCAGGACGCCGTCTACTGGGCGCGCGAGCTGGGCGGCGCCAAGACCTCGCTTTACACCTATCCGCATCCGGACTGGCGGGTCTGGTACTTCCTCGTGCTGCTTTGCTTCTATCTGTTCCTCACCTGGGGCAGCGAGCGCGGGTTCGGCTGGCTGACCTTGCGCATGACGCGCGGCCAGGCCACCGCCGAGGGCGAACGCCTGCGCCGCCGGCGGGCCGCTGCATGACCGCGCGGGGCCGGCGATGAGAACCTGCGCCGAGAGCTTTGACGGCTATTTCCTGCGCCCGCTGGGCCGGGACTATGGCGAGCGCCTGCTGCCGCGCGGCCTCGACATCACCTTCTGCGACCAGGTCTTCCTGATCGCGGGCGGTCTTTTGTGGAACATCTACTTCGCCGGGCTCGCGATCCTCTTCGGTTTTTTCCTGGCCACGGCGGTGGCGCTGGCGAAGTTTTCCGAGAACCCGTGGCTCAGCCGCCCGGCAGCGGGTTTCATCTTCTTCTTCCGCGGCTCGCCGCTCTTCATCCAGTTCTTCTTCTTCTATTCGGCCTTCGTCCTGCTGCCGCGCGTGGGCGTCGACATCCCCCTTGGCTTCACGACGCTGACCATCCACACCTCGGCCTTGACCACGGCGCAGGTCGGCGGGCTCTTCGTCCTGATCCTCAACACCACCGCCTATTCGGCCGAGCTGTTCTACGGCGCGCTCCGCGCCGTTCCCAGGGGCGATCTGGAGGCCGCCGATGCCTATGGTATGACCGGGTTGTCACGCTTCCGCCGCATCGTCTGGCCGAACATGCTGCGGCTCGCCTGGCCAAGCTACACGAACGAGGCGATCTTCCTGACGCATTCCACCACGCTCATATTCCTCTCGGCCTTTCCTGCCCGCCAGCAATCGGGCGAGGCCTTCTACTATGCGCGCTACTTCGTCGATCAGACTTTCAACCCCTTCGTCGCCTATCCGCTGGTCGCGGCGTATTTCATTCTACTGACCCTTGCCATCATCGGCTTCTTCGGGCTGGTGAACGTGCGGCTCAACCGCCACCTGCCGCGCCCGCAGCGCGCGCGCATCCGTTTTCGTCCCCAATATCTCAGGTAGATCATGCGTGACTGGTTCCGCCACCATCCCGACGTCAAGACCATCCGTGTCGCCGCCGCCGACCTCAACGGCCAGGCCCGCGGCAAGCGCGTGCCCGTGCGCTTCGCCGAGAAGGTGGTGAAGGAGGGCACGCGCTTTCCCTATTCGGTGATGAACCTCGACATCTGGGGCGAGGATATCGAGGACAGCCCGCTGGTATTCGAGACCGGAGATGCCGACGGCGTCCTGAAGCCCACCGAGCGCGGCTTCTTGCCCATGCCCTGGCTGGAGGCACCAACCGCGCTCCTGCCGCTCTGGATGTTCCACGAGGACGGCAAGCCCTTCGCCGGCGACCCGCGCCACGCGCTCGCCCGCGTGCTCAAGCGTTACCACGACCGCGGCATGAACCCGGTCTGCGCCACCGAGCTTGAATTCTACCTGATCGACGACTCCGGCGGCGAGCTGCGCGTGCCGCCCTCCCCCCGCTCGGGCAAGCGGCGGCCGGGCGCCGACACGCTGGCGCTGCGCGCGCTCGATGCCTTCGACAAGTTCTTCACCGACCTCTACGACGCGGCCGAGGCGATGGACATCGACGCCGACACTGCGATCTCGGAAACCGGCATCGGCCAATTCGAGGTGAACCTGCTGCATTCGGCCGATGTGCTGAAGATTGCCGACGACACCTGGCTCTTCAAGCTTCTGGTCAAGGGCCTCGCCCGCCGCCATGGGTTTGCCGCCAGCTTCATGGCGAAACCCTATGCCGAACAATCCGGCAGCGGCATGCACATGCATTTCTCGATCATCGACGACGAGGGGCGCAACCTTTTCGATGATGGCGGGCCGAGAGGGTCGGAACTGCTGCACCAGGCGATTGCCGGCTGCCTCGCCTACATGCCCGACATGCTGCTGCTGCTGGCACCGCATGCCAACAGCTACGACCGCATGAAGCCAGGCACCCACGCGCCGACCTCGATCTGCTGGGCCTATGAGAACCGGACCGCCGCGATCCGGGTGCCTTCGGGCAACCACAAGGCGCGGCGGATCGAGCATCGGGTTGCCGGCGGTGACATCAACCCGTATCTGATGATGGCCGGCACGCTGGGCGCCGCGCTGATCGGGATCGAGGATGCGATGTCGCCGCCGCCCCCGATTACCGGCAATGCCTATGGCCTCGATCTGCCCCAACTGCCCGCGACCTGGCGCGAGGCGGTGGACGTGTTCGAGGCGAGCGAGGCGATGAAGCGCATCTTCGCGCCGCAGCTGATCGAGAACCTGGTGCGCACCAAGCGCCAGGAAATTCGCTACATGGAAGAGCTCTCCGAACAGGAGGTGCTCGACCTCTACCTGGACACGGTGTGACACCAATATGCTGATCGGAATCCTGCAAACCGGCTATGCCCCCGAAGACCTGCGCACGCAGGGCGATTATCCGGACATGTTCGAGCATCTGCTGGACGGCCACGGCTTCGCGTTCCGCACCTGGCGCGTGGTCGATAACGAGTTTCCCGCCAGCGTGCACGATGCGGACGGCTGGCTGATCACCGGCTCGAAACATGGCGTCTACGAGGAACACGCCTTCATCGCGCCGCTCGAGCAATTCGTGCGCGATGCCTTCGCCGCGCGCGTGCCGGTGGTGGGCATCTGCTTCGGGCACCAGATCATGGCGACGGCACTTGGCGGGACCGTCGAGAAGTTCGCGGGCGGCTGGGCGGTGGGCCCGACCGAGTACCAGATCGAGGGCGAGCGCTTCACGCTGAATGCCTGGCATCAGGACCAGGTGGTCGCGCCACCGCCGGGCGCGGTAGTGATCGCCACCACGCCCTTCTGCCTTTACGCCGGATTTCTCTACGAGGATCGCGGCATCTCGATCCAGCCGCATCCCGAGTTTGCCGACGATTTCGTCGCGGGGCTGAT
>SLKW01000455.1 GCA_007134405.1 Paracoccaceae bacterium | reverse complement strand
CGCGGCGGAGGCCGCCGGGTCGGTGGCGGGCGGGTCCGCAGGGGAGCGGGACGCGAGCGGCGGATCGGCGCGCCGCGGCGCGTCGGTGCGGCGCAGCGGACGCGCCAGCAGGGCGGCGGCCAGGATCAGCATGCCCCAGACGGCGAAGAGATAGAGCGACTCCGCCGCGGTGTTCGGGTCGCCCGCCCGCCGCCAGAGCGCCGGCAGCAGGAACAGCACCATCCCCAGCACCGGCAGGATGCGGGCGGCATCCATGAGCCGGCGGCGGCGATAGGTCTCGCGCTCGAGGAACAGCGGCGCGTGCTGGCGGCTCATGCGCCGACGAGCTGGCGCACCGCCGCCAGGAGTTCGGCGTTGGCGAAAGGCTTGGCCATGTAGAGCGAGGCGCCCGAGCGCATCGCGCGGTCGCGGTCGGCGGCATGGCCCTTGGCGGTCAGCACGATCACCGGAAGATCGGCCAGGCGCGGGCGGGCGCGGATCGCCTGCAGGATGTCGAGCCCGTTCTGGCCCGGCAGCATCACGTCGAGGATGAGAAGCGCCGGCGCCTCGGCCTCGATCAGGTCGAGCGCGTCGTCGCCATCGGCGCGGCTGAGCACGTTCCAGCCGTCGCGGCGCAGGATGAAGCGGATCGCCTCCGAGATGTTCGGCTCATCCTCGAGGACCAGCACGAGCCGCCCCTCGCCGTGCCCGGCCTTGGTGGCGTTCGTGCGCTCCGCCGCACCCTCCCGCGGCGCGTGATGTTCTTGAGCCATGCGCGGCGCCCTCCCTCGGCGTTGCGACGCTCCGTCCTACCGATCTATTGCGGGAAAAGCGGCGCGTGTCAAAGGTCACGGTTCAGGGGACGCGGCCGGGGGGCGCGATCTCAGCGGGCGACGATCGAGGGTTCGCGCCGCGCGACGCAGGCGAGGCGCGGGCAGATGCGGCAGTTGGAGCCGACCTCGAACTGCGGCAGGGAGGGGGGGACGGCGCCCAGAATGGCCGGCGTGGCGGGTACGAGCAGCATGCTGGCGCGCAGGACCACCGGCGCCTGGAAGCCCGCCGGGCGGATCGGTTCGGCGCGGGCAAAGGCCAGAAAGCGCGGCGCCGGACGGCCGGGAAACTCGATCAGCGCGGAGAGCGGCCGCAGCGGGGTCGCGAGCGCCTGGTAAAGCGGCCAGAGCGGGCAGGCGCCGCCGAACCGGGGCAGCGCGAAGCCGTCGATCGGGTGGCGCTGGGTCAGCGTGCCCGATCCGTCGCATTCGACCAGCCCGAAGCGCGGCAGATCGCGCGTCTCGGGCAAGGTGGCAAGCCGCCGGAACAGACGGTCCATCGGCACGTCGAGAACCTCGGCCAATGCATCGGGGCGGAAGCCCGCCGCGCTGGCCAGCATGGCGCGCAAGGCTGCGAGAAGCGGCGCGAGCGGCAGGTCGCGGGCGTCGGCATGCGCCTGCAACAGCCAGGCGCGCGCCATCTCTCGGGCGGCATGGCTGGCAAGCTCGGCCTGGCCTTCGGTCAGTTCGGCAAGATCGGGCGGATCGGGCTCTTCGATGGCGGCGAGGTGGTTGCCGTGCCGGGCGAGCCAGCTTTCGAGCTCTTCCTGCGGGGCGGCGGGGCCGGCCTCTTCGCCCGAGGCGTCGAGATAGGCGACCAGCGCCTCGGCCGCGCGCGCCAGGCGCTGCGAATCCGCGTGGACATTGGCGTGGAACTTCGCGCTCCATTCGGGGTCGAGTTCGCCCGAGTCGTTCAGGATGGCGGCGGTCGATTGCACCGCAGTCACCGCCGAGACGATTTCGTGCAGCGCCGCCGAAAGGTTGGGATCGTGCGCCATGCGCTCGCTCAGCCGCTCGATCATGCGATCCTGCGCCTCGACCCGCTCGGCCAGGGCGCCGAGATGCCCGGCCCAACCGGGGAAGCGGCCGACGAACTCCTCCAGCCGGTCAAGCTCGGGGACGATGCCGGCCTCGGCGGTCGCGGCCGAGGCGCGCAGCACTTCGAGAAGCGCATCCTCTGCCCCTTCGGCGAGTGTCTGCTCGGGGATGTTCAGCACCTCGGCGATGGCGGTCAGCAGCGACGGGCCGGCGCGGCGGCGGTTGTGTTCGATCAGGTTCAGATACGAGGGCGAGATCCCCGCCAGGCGCGCGAGGTCGGCCTGCGAGAAGTTGCGCGCCTTGCGCAGGGCGCGAATCCGGGTGCCGGAGAGCTGAGAGCGAGGCATGGTTTTCAGTCCGATTTGCACAAGCGCGTGTCAATCTTTACAGGTGGAGTCTCGCGCAGTTATGACCTTTTCAGGCCCTGCCCGCTCCTTTATAAGGCCGCCGATCGGGGGCCCGGAGGCGGCGATGGCGCCCGACAGACAGTCGAGGATCGCAATGACCACAGATCGCATCGCAGCCGACGTGGCCTTCATCAAGGCGCTCGCCGAGTTGCTGAACGACAATGAACTGACCGAAATCGCCGTCAAGCGCGAATATGGCGAGGCCGACACGCTGAACGTGAAGGTTTCGAAACATGCGCAAGCCGCCCCGCAGATGGTCAGCTACGCGCCCCCCGCGCCGGCGCCGGCCGCGCCCGCGCCGCAGAGCGCGCCCCCGACGGACGGGCACGCAACCGCCAAGCTGCCCGCCGACCCGGCCGAGCATCCCGGCGCCGTCACCTCGCCGATGGTGGGCACCGCCTATCTCTCGCCCGAGCCGGGGACGGACGCCTTCGTTTCGGTCGGCGATCAGGTTTCGGCCGGGCAGACGCTGATGATCATCGAGGCGATGAAGACGATGAACCATATCCCCGCGCCGCATTCGGGGACCGTCAAACGCATCCTCGTCGCCGACGGCACGCCCGTGGAATACGGCGCGCCGCTGATGATCATCGAATAGGGCGCGGGATGTTTTCCAAGATCCTCATCGCCAATCGCGGCGAGATCGCGCTGCGAGTCGTGCGCGCCTGCCGCGAAATGGGCATCGCCTCGGTCGCGGTGCATTCGACCGCCGATGCCGACGCGATGCACGTGCGCATGGCCGACGAGGCGATCTGCATCGGCCCGGCGCCCTCGTCCGAGAGCTATCTGAGCGTGCCCGGCATCATCTCGGCCTGCGAGATCACGGGGGCCGAGGCGATCCATCCGGGCTACGGGTTCCTGTCGGAGAACGCCGCCTTCGTGCAGGTGGTCGAGGATCACGGGCTGACCTTCATCGGCCCGCGCGCCGAACACATCCGCATCATGGGCGACAAGATCACCGCCAAGGAGACGATGAAGGCCCTGGGCGTGCCCTGCGTGCCGGGATCGGACGGCGGGGTGCCCGATCTGGAAACCGCCCGCCGGGTCGCCGAGGAGATCGGCTATCCCGTCATCGTCAAGGCCACCGCCGGCGGCGGCGGGCGCGGCATGAAGCTGGCGCGCGACGCAGCGGCGCTGGAGCATGCCTTCGGCGGCGCCCGGCGCGAGGCCAAGGCCGCCTTCGGCAACGACGAGGTCTATATCGAGAAGTACCTGGGCAAGCCCCGGCATATCGAGATCCAGGTCTTCGGCGACGGCAAGGGGCACGCCGTGCATCTGGGCGAGCGTGACTGCTCGCTCCAGCGGCGGCACCAGAAGGTGCTGGAAGAGGCGCCGGGCCCCTCCATCACGCCCGAACAGCGGGCCGAGATCGGCCGCACCTGCGCCGAGGCGGTGGCGAAGATCGGCTACGCCGGCGCCGGCACCATCGAGTTTCTCTACGAGGACGGCGAGTTCTACTTCATCGAGATGAACACGCGGCTTCAGGTCGAGCATCCGGTGACCGAGGCGATCTTCAACGTCGATCTGGTGCGCGAGCAGATCCGCGTCGCGGCGGGCGAGCCGCTATCGTTCTCGCAGGACGATCTGCGCATCAACGGCCACGCGATCGAAGTGCGCATCAACGCCGAGAAGCTGCCGAACTTCTCGCCCTGTCCGGGGATGGTGAACACGTTTCATGCGCCGGGGGGGCTGGGCGTGCGGATGGATTCGGCGCTTTACGCCGGCTACCGCATCCCGCCCTATTACGACAGCCTGGTGGCCAAGCTGATCGTGCACGGCCGCGACCGGCCCGAAGCGCTGTCGCGGCTGCGCCGGGCGCTGGGCGAGTTGATCATCGACGGGATCGACACGACCACGCCGCTTTTCGTCGATCTTCTGGAGCAGGAAGAGATCCAGCGCGGCGACTACACGATCCACTGGCTCGAAACGTATCTGGCAAACCCGCAGCGCTGAGGCCATGCAGCTTTCGGCCGAGTTGATGCTGCGCGCCTATGCGCAGGGCATCTTTCCGATGGCCAGGAGCGCCGACAGTTCCGGTCTTTACTGGTTCGAGCCAGCCTGGCGCGGCGTGCTGCCACTCGAGCGGTTCCATGCCTCGCGCTCGCTCATCCGCAGTTTCCGGCGCGGCGGCTGGCGATTTTCCTGCGACCAAGCGTTCGACGCGGTGCTGGCCGGTTGCGCGGACCGCGAGGAGACCTGGATCAACGCCGAGATCGCGGCGGTCTTTACCGAGTTGCACGCCCAGGGCCATGCCCATTCGATCGAGGTCCGGGACGCGGGCGGCGCGCTGGTCGGCGGGGTCTACGGGCTGGCGCTGGGGGGCGCGTTCTTCGCCGAAAGCAAGTTCTCGCGCCGCACGGATGCCTCGAAACTGGCGCTGGCCGAACTGGTCGCGCGGCTGTCGCGCGGCGGGTTCCGGCTGTTCGACACGCAATACCTGACCGCGCATCTGGCGCGGTTGGGGGCGATCGAGATCCCGCGCGCGGTCTATCGCAGCCAGCTTGATGCGGCGCTGACGATCGCGGCGGATCATCGAAGGGCCTTCGCGCCGGTCAATCCCGAGGCGCCCTCGGGCGCCTATTGGCAGCCGATCACCCAGACGTCGTAGCGGACATGGTCGAGCGCGTTGAGACCGGGCGCGGAGGCGATCATCCAGCCGCCGAAGATCTGCTCGCCGCTGCGCGTGTCCTCGATCTCAAGAAAGGCGAACGCGTCGGCGGCGGGGTCCTCGGCCGGAAAGCGGCACTCTCGCAGACCGATGCGCAACCTGCCGTAGTCGACATGCGATCCGGCCTGGATGCTGAGCTCGGTCGACTTGCCGGCGATCCGGTCGAGGCCGCGCAGGGTGACCGTCTCGCCGCTTGCGAGGTCCTGCGCCTGGGCCGGGGCGGCCAGCGCCAGCGTCAGAAGCAGCGCGCGCAGGCTCATTCGAAAGCCTCCGCCGGGGTGGGTTCGGCGGTGAAGGCGCGCAGCAAGAGCGCGATCAGGCTGACCGCGCTTTGCGTGTCGGCGAACTGGCCACCGGGTTCAAGGTCGAAGGGCGCGCCGCCCGGCAGGATTTCGAGGAACGTGCCGCCCAGCAGCCCCTCGGTCGAGACCGCGAGCGTGCTGTCCTCGGGCAATTGCAGCGCGCGGTCGATCTGCACCGAGACGCGTGCCGTGAAGGTTTCGGGGTCGAGCGCCATTGATGTCACCGTGCCCACGCGCACGCCGGCCATGCGCACCTCGGTTCCCGGCCGCACCCCCTCGGCCGAGCGGAACTCGGCCGAAAGCGCGTAGCCGGGCGCGGCGGTCAGCCTGGTGCCGGTGGTGGTAAGGCCGAAGACGGCAAAGGCGACGGCGGCAATCAGCACGAGCCCCCCCAGCGCCATCTCCCAAGGGCGGTAGGCGGTCACCGGCGCCGCCCCGAGCCGGGCGCGCCGGGCATGGAATCGATAGGCACGGGCAGCGGGCTCACTCCGGCGTCCATGCCTCGTAGTCGCGCCGTTCGGCCGGCTGCGGCCGGCGCAGCGAACCGGCAGGCAGGTAGGCCCCCGGTGTGCCGGTCAGGTTCTCGACATGGGGCTTTTCCCAGGGCTTGCGGGGAATCGGCTTGGCGGTGGGCGGCTCGTTCCAGGTATGGTGCAGCCAGCCATGCCAGTCGGGGCTGACCTGGCTTGCCTCGGCCTCGCCCGAGTAGATGACCCAGCGCCGCTTTCCGTCGGCCGTCTGGTAGAAGATGTTGCCCATCTCATCCTCGCCCACGCGCTGGCCGTGGCGCCAGGTGTGGAACTGGGTGCCGATGGTCTGGCCATTCCACCAGGTCAGTAGCCGAAGCAGGAATTTCATCGCGCCTATCCCCTGAATTGCCCGTCTGCTATGGCGCAAACGGGCAACGAAATAAAGCCCCGCGCTCAGTCGAGAACGCGCACGCGCTCCATGACGTCGGGCTCGCCCAGCACCGCGCCGTTCGGCCCGCGACCGCGCTTGATCGCATCGAGCACGTCGAACCCTTCGGTGATCTGACCCAGCACTGTGTACTGGCCGTTCAGATGCGGGGCCGGCGCGAACATCAGGAAGAACTGGCTGTTGGCGCTGTCGGGCTGCTGCGAACGGGCCATGCCCATCGTGCCGCGGGCGAAAGGCTCGTCGGTGAATTCGGCCGGCAGGTCCGGCAGGTCCGACCCGCCCATGCCCGCGCGCGAAGTGTCGCCGTCGGCGCGGCCGAACTGCACGTCGCCGGTCTGCGCCATGAAACCCTCGATCACGCGGTGAAACACCACGCCGTCATAGGCACCCGATTCGGCCAGTTCGACCACGCGCTCGACATGCTGCGGCGCCAGGTCGGGGCGCAGGGCGATGCGGATCGTTCCCTCGGCCTCGCCCGCGACGGTGATTTCCAGAACCGGCGCATCCTCGGGCGGGGTGGTCTGGGCGATGCTGGCCGTGGTCTGCAGCCAGATCGCGCCGAGGATGGCGAAGCCCAGCCCGAAGAGGCCCGCGAAGATCAGCTTGTCACGCATCGGCGGCCACCTTGACCGAAATCATCCGGTCGGGGTTCGCGGGCGGCTCGCCGCGGGTGATCGAATCGACATGCTCCATCCCCGAAATCACCCGGCCGTAGACCGTGTATTGCCGGTTCAGGAAATGGTTGTCCTTGAAATTGATGAAGAACTGGCTGTTGGCGCTGTTCGGGTTCTGCGAGCGCGCCGCGCCCAGCGTGCCCCGGTCGTGCGGGACGGTGGAGAATTCGGCCGGCAGGTCGGGCAGGTCCGACGAGCCGGTCCCGGCGCGACGGAGGTTGAAATCCTTCTCGGCATTGCCGTTGGCGACGTCGCCGGTCTGCGCCATGAACCCCTCGATCACGCGATGGAAGACGACGTTGTCGTAGGCGCCGGCGCGGGCAAGTTCCTTCATCCGCTCCACATGCTTGGGGGCGATGTCGGGCAGAAGCTCGATCACCACGGTGCCGTCTCTCAGCTCCATCAGGATCGTGTTTTCGGGGTCCTTGATCTCGGCCATCGGTAATCCTTCCGTTTGCTTTGCGCGAAACTACCGATCCCGCGGCGCAAGGGAAAGCCCCCGCCGCCGCGGCTCAGCGCCGCCCCCTCTCGCGTTCGATGCACGGGTAGCGGACGCCATCGGGCAGCCGGCACAGCCGGTCCAGGAAATCCTCGGGGAGGGTGCCGGTGGCGGGCAGTGACTGGGCGCCTTCGCGGCGTTCGAGATAGGCGCTGCACGAGGCGACATAGTACCGCTCGCGCCGCGTCTCGGAAGCGTACCATTGCGTGAAGGCCGTCGCCGCCATCGCCGTGGCATAGCCCGTGCGGAAGAACTCCCGCGCCATTTCGGCCGCGATATCGGCTTGCGAGGGCCAGTTGAGCATCGCCTCCCACACACCCGCCTCGCCCTCCATCAGCCGCTCCCACGCCAGAAGCAGCGAGATCGCGCTTGCGTCGGCCTCCATCGCGTAGACGGCGCGGACATGGTCGGCCTGCATCAGCGCGTCGTCCGGGCAGAAGCCGCGGGAAAACTGATCGAGATGCCGCAATTCGTGCAGGAAGATCGCCTGGTGCAGGAACGGGGTATGCCCGCGCGCGAGCACGATCCGCATCGCCGCCGGATCGAAATAGCCTTCCGCGCCGCTCATCACCTCGGCCAGGCACAGCTCCGGGCCCAATTCCTCCAGCGCGGCGATCAGGGACGCATGGCGCGCAAGCGTCGGGCGCAGTTCGGCGACCAGCCCGGCAAGGTAGTGCTCGTCCTCGCTTTGCGCATGAAGATAGGGCGGGGGCAGGCAGACGGGATCGGCGCGCGCGACCGCCGGCAGCAATAAAAGGATCAGAGCCGCGATTCTGCGCATGACGAAAGAAAATAACGCCGCGCCGCGGCAACGCAAGCGGCTTCCGCCCGGCCGGGATGCCACGGCGGTTGACAGGCCCGCCTCCTGCCGCAAGAACTCGGCGCGACATCAACGGGAGGCGAGCATGAGCTGGAAGACGCTGGAGGCGATGGATTTCGCGGGCAAGGTCGCGCTGGTGCGGGT
>SLKW01000222.1 GCA_007134405.1 Paracoccaceae bacterium | reverse complement strand
GCGTAGGCCGTCGGGGGCAGGGCGCCGGGCAGGTCGGCGTCGACCGTGCCCGCCGCGCCCATGCCCAGATATGCAACCACCTGCCCGCGCGCGTCTATCACGGCGGTGACGCCGGTATTGGCCGCGCGCGCCAGCGGCAGTCCCTGTTCGATCGCCCTGAGCCGGGCCTGCGCCAGGTGCTGGAAGGGTCCGATCCAGTCGCCGAACCAGGCGTCGTTGGTGACCTGCACCAGCCAGTCGGGCCGGTCGGTCCCGCGCAGGTTGCGCGGGAAGATTGCCTCGTAGCAGATCAGCGGCAGGACGCGACCGGCCTCGCCCAGGTCCAGCAGCACGGGCCCCGGCCCGGCCGAGTAGCCCAGCAGCACCTGCGAGGCGAAGCCCGAGAGCCAGCCCAGCCCCGGCCGGTCGGCGAACCGCCCGAAGACCGGCACGTATTCGCCGAAGGGGACCAGGTGATGCTTGTCGTAGACCTCGACCGGCGTGCCCTCGGCATCGAGGACGGCGAGGCTGTTGAAATACTGCAGCGTGCCCTCGTTGGAAAACTGGGTGCGCTGGATGCCGAGAAGGAGCGGTGCGCCCCCGGCGGCCTCGGCGGCCATGGCAAGCCCGTCGCCGGGCCGTTCGAGGAAGAACGGCACCGCGGTTTCCGACCAGATGACCAGATCGGGCGCGCGTCCATCGGCGGGCGCGGCCGCGGTCAGGTCGAGGTGGCGGAAGAAGAAGCGCCGGGCGTAGTCGCCATGCCACTTGAGCTCCTGCGCGGCGTTGGGTTGCACGAGCCGCAGGCGCAGGTCCCGCGGCTCGGGACCCGGCGCGGCCAGCCGGGCGGTGCCGCCGCCCCAGGCCGCGGCCAGCGCGACCGTGGCGGCCAGCACACTCACCGTCGCGGCAACGGGCCGGGCGCGGGCCAGGATCCCCGCCTGCGCCAAGGCGGCGGCCAGCGTCAAGGTCAGGAGACTCAGGCCCAGGGCGCCGGTCCAGGCGGCGAGTTGCGCGACCGGTGTGTCGATCCAGACATGGCCCAGCATCGCCCAGGGAAAGCCCGTGAGCACATGCCCGCGCACCGCCTCGCCGGCCACCAGCGTCGGGACCAGAAGCCATAGCCGAGCCGCTGTGCCGCGCGCCGCCCAGGCCGCGAAAGCCGCCGCCGCGCCCCAGAAGAGCGCAAGCCCGCTGGGCAGAAGGATCACCGCGAAGGGCGCGAGCCAGCCGTGGAGCCAGGGTTCGATCAGGAAGGGCTCGACGATCCAGACCATGGCGAGGAGGAACGCGCCCGCACCGGCCGCCCAGCCCCGCGCGAAGGCTGCGCGGGTGGTGGGCGCGGTCGCGATCAGGACCAGGGCCGCGGCCAACGCCGGCAAAGTCAGCCACCACAGGCCCCAAGGCGCCTGACCCAGCGCCGTCACCGCCCCGGCAAGCGCCGCAACCGCGAGCGGCGCGCGGGTCTGGGCCCGCAGGCGGGAGACAAGCGCCGTCACCGACTCAGAGCGCCGCTCTGCTGGCCAGGGGGCCGGCGATGCCGGACCGGCGCAAGCGCAGCCGGTTGACGCGGCGCGGGTCGGCATCCAGCACCTCGATATCGAGGCCCGCCGGGTGCGGGATCACCTCGCCGCGCACCGGCACCCGACCGAGCAGCACGAAGACGAGGCCGCCGAGCGTGTCGACATCCTCGTCATCCACCGCGCCGGTCAGGTTAAGGCCGGTCTCGGCTTCGACATCCTGAAGCTGGGCGCGGGCCTGCACGGTCCAGACGCCGGGCTTTTCCAGGTGGCACAGCTCCTCGTCCTCGGTGTCGTGCTCGTCGTCGATCTCGCCCACGACCTGTTCGAGGATATCCTCGATCGTGACCAGCCCATCGACGCCGCCGTATTCATCGATCATCAGCGCCATATGCGTGCGTTCGGTCTGCATCTTCTGCAAGAGCACGACCAGCGGCATCGACGGCGGCACGAACAGAAGTGGGCGCAGGATCTCGGCTAGCGCAAGATCCTCGCCCTTCGGTTCGAACCCGTGCCGCAGCACGAGATCCTTCAGCAGCAGCAGGCCCACCGGCTTGTCGAGCGTTTCGGCATAGACGGGCAGGCGCGAAAAGCCGCTTTCGCGCAGCACGCCAAGCAGTTCGTCACGCGTGATGTCCTGCGGGATAGCGACGATCTCGGCCTTGGGGACGGCGACATCCTCGACCTTGAGCCGGCGCAGATTGGCAAGGCCGGGCAGCACCTGGCGCAGGCTGGCGGCCAGGCCGCCATTGGCGTCGTTCGCGGGGTCCGGGACGGCGAGGGCATCGATCAGGCGGCTGAATAATCCGCGTTGGCCGTTGCCGTCCGGCGAAGGGTCCGACTCGTTTGGCGCGCCACGCGCCGCGTTAGAGCCGGAATTGGAAACGTTCATCGGTCCTTTCCGAACACAGTTTCATGATCCGGTCGCGTCGACCGGGCCGTCCAGCGCCTCATATGGGTTGGCGATCCCCATGTCTGCAAGTATCGCGATTTCGGTTTCTTCCATCAAGAGCGCATCGCCCGGGCGAAGATGATCGTATCCCAGGAGGTGCAGCACCGAATGGATCAGCAGATGCGCGGCGTGATGGGGCAAGGGTTTGTCCTGCGCGGCGGCTTCGCGCGCGCAGGTCTCGAAGGCCAGCGCGATGTCGCCCAGTTCCGCCGGATCGTCCGGGGTGCCTCGCTCGGGCGGGGCAGGTGGGGCGCCCTCGGCTTCGGCCGCCAGGTCCTCGGCCGGCCAGGACAGCACGTTCGTCGGCTTCTCCTGCCCCCGGAACTGCGCGTTGAGCGCGGTCATCCGCGCATCGTCGCAAGCCAGTACGCTGACCTCGAACTCCGCGGGGTCGTGGCCGAGGTGGCTAAGCGCCGCCGCGACCGCCGCCTCGGCCAGTGGCGACAGATCGCTCCAGCGCGGATCCTCGACATTGACCTCGACGGGCATCGGATCAGGGCGCTTCGTCGCGCTCGTAGGCCTCGATGATGCGCGCGACCAGCGGGTGACGGACGACATCGGCCGAGGAGAAGTAACTGAAGCCCACCCCCTCGACCCCCTTGAGGATGCGCTCGGCCGAGGCCAGCCCGCTGGGCATGCCGCGCGGCAGGTCGACCTGGCTGCGGTCGCCCGTGACCGCCATGTGCGCGCCTTCGCCCAGCCGCGTCAGGAACATCTTCATCTGCATCTCGGTCGCGTTCTGCGCCTCGTCGAGCACCACGAAGGCGTTGGCGAGCGTGCGCCCGCGCATGAAGGCCAGCGGCGCGATCTCGATCCGACGTTCCTCCATGAGCTTGGCCAACTGGCGGCCGGGCAGGAAATCGTTCAACGCGTCGTAGAGCGGCTGCATGTAGGGGTCGATCTTTTCGCGCATGTCGCCGGGCAGGAAGCCCAGACGCTCGCCCGCCTCGACGGCGGGACGCGACAGGATGATCCGGTCCACATGGCCCTCGGCGAACATGTGCACGGCGGCGGCGACGGCGATGTAGGTCTTGCCTGTGCCCGCCGGTCCGATCCCGAAATTGAGCGGGTGCCGGAAGAGTGCGCGCGTGTAGTCCTGCTGGGCCTTGGTGCGCGGGATCACGTTCTTCTTGCGCGTGCGGATCTCGATCGTGCCGGTGCGGAACATCTCGAGCTGCGTCTCGCGCGCGGCGGGATCGGCGCCCAGGCGGATCGCCCCGTCGATATCGCCCGCCTCCAGCGACCGTCCGTCGGCCAGCCGCGAATAGAGCGCCTGCAGCGTCTCGACCGCGCGATCGCGCGCCGCAGCCTCGCCCATGATCTGAAGATGGTTGCCGCGCCTCAGGATCTGCACCCCCAGCTCGTTTTCGAGCCGCGCGAGGTTGCGGTCGTGTTCGCCGCAGAGATCGATAAGCAATCGGTTGTCGGCGAATTCAAGCTCTGTGCGCAAGGGGTCGCCGGGGTTGAGCGGGGGTGTCAGCGCGCTGATGCCCAAACAGGTCTCCTGCATCAAAGGGGTGCCAAAATGGCCTAGTTGAAGCCTGCCAACTGGACGGGGCTGTGGCAAGCGATGAATCGCACCTTTCGTCTGGTTGTTACAAAATGGGCGGCTTTCGCGCCGATTCAACCGCTAGATGCTGCGGTCAGGCCACAGGCCCGGCCCCGAATGCAGCGATCCGCCCGTTGCGGTGATTCTGCCCCGCTCCGGTGTGACCGCGGCGCGTCACTTCACCTCTGTCGGTTGCAATCGGTCTTGTCCGCCGGCGTGCGTGTATGCTTTTTGTTCCGAAACAATTGCGCTTCGGAAGGACTGCATCAATGGACATCTCCTGTCGCCCCCTGTCAGCCATGGCTTTCGCCGGCCTCGTGACCTTCGGCCTCGTGCTGGGCCAGGCCGGAGCAGTCGAGGCGCAGAGCCGCAACACCACCCGCGCCTATGCCGGCGTGGCGCTGTCCTTCGGGGCAGGCGACGCCCCTGGCGTGGGCCTTGTCGCCGGCCTGCAAGCGGTCCGGGTCAGCGCCTCGAACGGTCTGCGCGGCATCGACCTGAACGCGCGCTATACCCTGCGCTCCGGGTTCGACCGGTTCGCGGTGGCGGGGCTGGTCGGGCGGCGCTCTGCCTATCTGAACCTCGGCGCGGGTTTCGATCCGCTCACGGCCGAGCTGTTCGTGACCGGCGCCGCGCAGACCCGGCATCTGCGCGCCGGCATCGACTACGGCCTCATCAGCGGCTATTCCGGCGGCTATTTCGAGGCGAACACCCTGCAGCGGCCGAACCGCTACGTGCCGCCGCCGCGGGCCCCGCGCAATGTGGGCAACGGTGCGTCGGACGAGGACGCGGGCGAGCCGGTTCTCTAGGAAAAGCAAGCAGTTCGCGCCGAGCGCCTTTGGGTGGGCGTCAGGCCAGCGCGCCGGCCAGCGAGTGGCTGGCGCTGCCGGTGATGCGCACGCGCCGGATCGCGCCGGGCTGAAGGTCCGCTCCGGCGACGTGGACCGCGTGCAGGTGATCGGACTTGCCCACCATCTGGCCCGGCATCCGGCCCGGCTTTTCGAAAAGGACGCCGACCTCGTGCCCGACCATCGCTTCCTGCGCGGCGCGTTGCTGCTCTGACAGCAGCGCCTGCAGGCGTTGCAGCCGCTCGTCGAGGACCGCGGCGGACAGCTGCGGGCGGTCGGCGGCGGGGGTGCCGGGGCGGGCGGAATACTTGAAGGAATAGGCCTGCCCGTAGCCCACCGCGCGCACCAGGTCCATCGTGGCCTCGAAATCCGCGTCGCTCTCGCCGGGAAAGCCGACGATGAAATCGCCCGACAGCAGCAGGTCGGGGCGGGCGGCGCGGAGGCGGTCGATCAGCCCAAGGTATTGATCCGCCGTGTGTTTGCGGTTCATGGCCTTGAGGATGCGGTCCGAGCCCGATTGCACCGGCAGGTGCAGGTAGGGCATGAGTTTCGGCTCCAGCCCGTGCGCCTCGATCAGGTCGTCGGTCATGTCGTTGGGGTGCGAGGTCGTGTAGCGGATGCGGGCGAGGCCGTCGATCCGCGCCAGTCCCCGGATCAGCCGCGCGAGCGACCAGTCGCCATCGGGACCCGCCCCGTGGTAGGCGTTAACATTCTGTCCCAGAAGGGTAATTTCGCGCACTCCGCGGTCCGCAAGGTCGCGCGCCTCGGCCAGAAGGCGGGTGGCGGGGCGGCTGACTTCGGCGCCGCGGGTGTAGGGGACGACGCAGAAGGCGCAGAACTTGTCGCAGCCTTCCTGCACGGTCAGAAAGGCCGTGGGGCCCCTTTTTGCCCGTGTTTTCGGGAGGTTGTCGAATTTGTCCTCGGTGGGAAAGTCGGTGTCCAACGCCCGGTTTCCCTTGCGGATTTCGGCTTCCATCGCGGGCAGGCGGTGGTAGGTCTGGGGGCCGACGACGAGGTCCACCAGGGGGGCGCGGCGCAGGATCTCGGCGCCCTCGGCCTGGGCGACGCAGCCGGCGACGCCGATCTTCAGATCCGGGTTCGCGGCCTTCAGGGGCTTCAGCCGGCCGAGTTCGGAGAACACCTTTTCGGAGGCTTTTTCCCTTATATGACAGGTGTTTAGCAGGATCATGTCGGCCTCTTCCGGCCGCTCGGTGGTGACGTAGCCCGACGCGCCCAGGGCCTCGGCCATGCGCTCGCTGTCGTAGACATTCATCTGACAACCATAGGTTTTTATGAAGAGTTTGCGCGGCGCGGTCATGGGAATCCCCGGTGGTTCACGGGGGGCGATCTAGCCGAAATCGCGGCGCGTCGCAACGGCGGCGGCGGATGTCACAAGGCGTACACCAAGCGTATGACATCTGTACACAGGCCGTATGACACCCGGCGCGCGCCGCGTTGACGGGGCCGAAAGGTGCGGCGGGCAGTCTGCCCCGATCCCGCCCGCAAGCCGACAGGAGCGCCGATGACCCGCATGACCAAGGCCGAGGCGACCCGGCGCGCCAGCTACCACCACCTGGCCGAGACGCTGACCGCGCTGGAAGCGGCGCTCAATGAGGGGCTGACCGGCGGCGGCTTCATCCCCGAGGAATGGCGCGAGGTCGCGAAGGTCGCGCCCGAGCCGAGCCGCACGCGGGTGACGATCCGGCTGGACGAGGACGTGGTCAAATTCTTCCGGCTGATGGGGACGAACTATCAGGGCCGGATCAACCAGGTGCTGCGCGCCTTCATGCTGGCGCGGCTGGCCAAGGTGGTGCCGGGGCCCGAGGATGTCAGCTACCGCCCCTCGCGGCTGGACCGCTACCACCTGGGCGTGGCCGAGTTCTTCACCCAGGTGCAGCTGCAGAACCAG
The DNA here is from genome assembly GCA_007134405.1 of Paracoccaceae bacterium. Classification (GTDB taxonomy): domain Bacteria; phylum Pseudomonadota; class Alphaproteobacteria; order Rhodobacterales; family Rhodobacteraceae; genus Pararhodobacter. The sequence continues at coordinate 1,533 of SLKW01000222.1, read as the reverse complement.
CGCATGGCGCAGGGCCGAAAATGCAAGCAGGAGGAGCTGAAACTGCGCCGGATGCTGGGCCACCTGCTGGACGAGGAAATCGCCCTGGACCTGACGCCCGAGGAGCGGGCGATCCCGGAGGGGATGATCGAGGAGTTTTTGGGGTAGGGGGGCAGAGTTCAGGCGCGCAAGAGCGTGGTGAGCGCCATGAGGGCTCCTCCGCCGCGTGCGTTTGGTGAAATTGCCTTGCCCGACGAAAGCTTCGCGATTTACCCTAATCGTGACGGTGGAGGGCAGAGACTGCATGACAGACGCCTTAGCGTGGGAATTCGACGCGCGATCTGAGCGCCTCTACATTCATTTTGATGTCAGCGACCATTTTCTGACTTTAGACACGTTCGTCAGGACGGCTGAAAGCGCTCGAAAGGTGTTAATCGCTCTCGACGCGACTTTTTTCGATAGCAGTCTTGATTACGAATTAATCGTTCTGCCCCCGTCGGAAGGTACATTTCTTTCGAAGCTCGGGGTCTTGCTGGCCGGCCCCGCAGCAGTTTTTGCGTTCATCAACACAGAGGTTGGTGGGGCTTATGTGGAGGGGCTGACGGGCCGTTCGCCCTCCGAGTGGACGAAATCCCTTGGAGAGCGTCACCGCGGCCTGATCGCGGGAGCGTTAGAAGATGCCGAGCAGCCAGACGAAAAGAATACCGGTTTCGAGTCGATTGAAGTACCGCCCGAGTCGCTCCCTGTTAGCTCGGACGAAGCTTGCCAGGGGGCTGCTCAGATAGTGGTTGCGATGGCTCGAGGTATCCTCGAGAAACAACCCAGTGAGCTCGAAAAAGTTGGAATGGAGCTTGGGTCACGGCCCGACGCAGTTGATGCCCGAGCCGATTTCTACGCCGCCTGCCTCGATGATAGCGATGTGAAGCGGGTGGGCTTTACCCCCGACGATAATTTCCCCATTCCCCGCAGTTCCTTTCCAGAACGAGCCCAAAAGCCCCCGAGGAAGCCAAAGGAGCAAGAGCCGCCTGAATGGTTTGTGTCCATTGAAAGCATCTATGTCACCTCGCCTAACTGGGACAAGGAAGACCAGAAGACGCGACAGTGGAAGGGGAAGGATCAGCTTAGGCGAGACTGCTACTTCGTCATCGAAGACGCCGAATTCTGGCATAAGGTGAAGTACAAGGCACTTCGCGTTGAGGTGTTGGACAACCTCAAACTGCAGTGGGCATTCCAGAGCACCGACGGACGCCCCAAGAACCGGCGCGTGCTGCGGGTTTTGGAGTTCAATGGCGAGAAACTAGCTGATCCGTTGCCGCCGGAAGCACTCCGGGCGATCCTCGGGCAGTACTTTGAGGAGGGGGCGAGGGTGTCGCAGCCGACACTCTTTGACCAATAAGGCTCGGCCGCCAAAGGGATGAACCAGGATATTGCTTTTTTTTGGCGGCGAATTGCATTGCACACAATGTAATTTCCCGGAGAGCGCGCGCGGCGCCCGCGCCGCTGACCCGCCCGATTTGTCCCGCGACAAATCGGGCCGCGCCTGCCTGCCCCTTG
>SLKW01000148.1 GCA_007134405.1 Paracoccaceae bacterium | reverse complement strand
CTGACGGCGGAACGGCGCGACGGTGCGATCTGGGTGAACATGGGTGCACCAATCTTCGACTGGCAGGCGATTCCACTCGCTCGGGCGGTTGATCCGGCGTTTCTGCCGCTGGAGGGTAGTCCGGCGGCGGTGGGGATGGGCAATCCGCACTGCTTGTTTTTTGTTCAGGATGCCGAGACCGTGGCGCTCACGGACCGCGGCCCGATCGTGGAAACGGATCCGCTTTTCCCTCAGGGCGCAAATGTCGAGTTCGTAAGCCTCCTGGGTCCCGGCCGGCTACGAATGCGGGTATGGGAACGTGGCACAGGTGTGACGCTTGCCTGCGGTTCGGGCGCCTGCGCGGCGGCGGTGGCGGCGCACGAGCGGGGGCTTTGCGGGCGGAACGTGACGATCTTGGCTGACGGCGGCGAATTGCGGGTCGACTGGCGCGACGACGGGGTCTGGTTGTCCGGGCCGGTGGCGCATGTTTTCGAGGGCCGTCTGGGGGCCGCGTTTCTCTCCGGTGTCGAATGAACGCCCCGGTCTTCGCCACACTGGGCTGTCGGCTCAACGCCTACGAGACTGAGGCGATGAAGGCGTTGGCTGCGCAAGCCGGGCTGCAAAACGCTGTCGTGGTCAACACATGCGCGGTCACGGCCGAGGCGGTGCGCAAGGCGCGACAGGAAATCCGGCGTCTGCGGCGCGAGAACCCCGAAGCGCCGATCATTGTTACGGGTTGCGCCGCGCAGACCGAGCCTGAAACCTTTGCCGCGATGCCCGAGGTGACGCGGGTGATCGGCAACCATGCCAAGATGCAGGCCAAAACCTGGACTGCGCTTGCGCCTGACATGATCGGGCAGACGGAACGCGTGCAGGTCGACAACATCATGAGCGTCGAAGAGACCGCGGGCCACCTGATCGACGGGTTCGGCACGCGCGCGCGTGTCTATGTTCAGGTACAGAACGGGTGCGATCATCGGTGCACCTTCTGCATCATTCCCTACGGGCGCGGCAAGTCGCGTTCGGTGCCTGCGGGTGTCGTGGTCGAGCAGATCAAGCGTCTAGTAGGGCGGGGCTACAACGAGGTGGTGTTGACTGGCGTGGACCTGACCAGTTGGGGCGCCGACCTGCCGGCAGCTCCGCGGCTGGGCGACTTGGTGCGCCGAATCCTGCGCTTGGTTCCAGATTTGCAGCGCCTGCGCATCAGTTCGATAGATTCCATCGAGGCCGACCCTGCGCTCATGGAGGCGTTGGCGACCGAGAGCCGCCTGATGCCGCATCTGCACCTCAGCCTGCAGGCGGGCGATGATCTGATCCTGAAGCGGATGAAGCGGCGGCATTTGCGCGAGGATGCGATCGCCTTCTGCGCGGAGGCGCGGCGGTTGCGGCCGGACATTGTCTTCGGGGCCGATATCATCGCGGGCTTTCCGACCGAGACCGAGGCGATGTTCGAGAACTCGCTGAACCTGATCGAGGACTGCGGTCTGACCTGGCTGCACGTCTTTCCCTACAGCCCGCGCAAGGGGACGCCGGCGGCGCGGATGCCGCAGGTTCCGGGGCCTGAGATCCGAGATCGCGCGGCGCGTCTGCGTGCCGCCGGGCAGTCGCGCGAGTTGGGGTATCTAAAGGCCCAGATCGGCGCGCGTCACCCGGTGCTGATGGAAAGCCCGCAGATCGGCCGGACGGAGCATTTCGCGGAGGTCGCGTTCGAGAGGCCGCAGCCCGTGGGACAGGTGGTGGCGGCGACGATCCATGGCGTCGAGGGCGGCCGCCTGCGGGCCTGACGCTTCCCGAGCGATGCGCTGCTTCGCGATGCCACGCCGCCGTCAAGCACGGTTTTGGCCAGGCGTCCGCATGCGGACGCTTTCGTAAGCTTCTGATATATTTATCAGAAACAAAAAAATTTACCTCAATGAAACTTTTTCGCGGGATATTCCTGTCGCACGCAGCAGGGCCGGATCGCGAGGGCGCGGCTAGCTACGCTGCGGCAGCACGATGCGAAACTCGGTGCCGTTCTCGTCGCTGCGAACCAACTCGAGTTTGCCGCCATGGCCGCGCACCAGTTCGTTTGCGATGACCAGCCCCAGTCCGATCCCGCCCTTGCGCGCGCCGCCCTGGAAGGCCGCAAAGAGGTTCTCGCGGGCTCGCGGCGGCAAACCCGGGCCAGTGTCGATCACGCGGATGACCACCGCATCCTCCTGCGCCGATGCCGCGACCTCGACGGTGCCCGCATCGCCCTTCGCCTCGATTGCCTGCCGGGCATTGCGGACGAGGTTGGCGAGCACCCGGAAGATTTGTTCGGGATCGGCGCGCAGGCTGAGCGAGGCGGGGATGTCGAGAAGAAACTCTACCGTCGTGTCCTCGCCCGCAGCCAGCGCCTCGGACTCCAGAACCTCGTGGGCCAGCGGGCGCAGAGCGAACTGGGTCAGGCGCGGGGGCGGCTCTTCGGCCTTGCCGAAGGCGAGGGTGCTTTCGCAAAGGCTGACGGCCCGCGAGAGCGCGCCGACGAGCTTTGGCGCGGCGCGGCGCACGGCGGGATCCTTGGATGCCTCGATCCGGTCGGCGACCAGGGTCGCGGTTGCCAGGATGTTGCGCAGATCGTGGCTGATCCGCGCCACCGCGCCGCCCAGTTGCGCCAGCCGTTCTTTCTGCCGGAGCGCGCCGGTCAGATCGGTTTGCAGCTTGGCCAAGGTTTCCTCGGCCTCGCGCAGTTCGGTGACGCCCGCCGCGGGAGAGATGATGCGCCGCGCATCCTCGGGCGCCTGGGCATAGTCGGCCATCGAGGCGACCACCCGCCGGATCGGCCCGACAATGAGCCGCTGCACCGCCAGAAACAGCAGCGCCGCGACGGAGAGCGAGATGACGAGCGAGAAGTAGAGAATTCGGAGCGCGTAGTCGACGAGCTCTCGCCGCAGCGGGTCGGTATCCATCGTTACCTCGATCAGCAGCCCGGCCTGCTGCACAGGTTCGCCGATGACGCGAATCACCCGGTTCTCAGGACGCACGAGCACCTCGACGGCGTCGCGCATCAGGTCGATGGGCGAAGGGTCGCGCAGATCGTAAGTCGCAGAGATCGGCCCGGGCACGGGCGAGGAGAGCGCCAGTTCGCGCAACTCGTCGCGCCGCAGCACGACATTGAAGACGCCGGCGTTTTCCAGCAGTTCCTGTTCCAGCCGGTCGCTGATCGCGCCGTCGGTGGCCAGAAGGGCAAGCGAGGCGATCTGCGCGCGCTCCAGCCTCGAAAGCAGGAAATCCTCTCGGAAGCGCGCCACCGAGGGCAGGAAGATGAATACCTCGACCAGCATGACGAAGATGATCGTCAAGAGCAGAAACCGGCCTGAAAGCGTGCGAAAGAACATGCGTAACCCTGATCCGCGTGGTCAGGGCAGAAGCCTCTGTACTGCCCGCACAACACGCTTGATCCAAGGATTATCAAACAGCTTCGGGGAAAAATAGGCACCCGCGGCGCGTTTCGACAGTTCGGACAGCGTAGGGTAGGGCAAAACGGTCCCGGCCAGCGCGCCAAGCTTCATGCGGTTGGCCATCATCAGCGCCCAAGGCGCGATCATCTCGCACGCGGCGGGGCCCGCGATGGTGACGCCGACCGGTCGGCCGCGGTGCACCATCAGCTTGAGCAGCCCTTCGGTTCGTCCCTCGGTCTGGGCGCGGTCGTTCTGGCCGTAATCGAGCCTGATCACCTCAAGCCGGGCACCGTGGGTCTTCCTGGCCTCGGCCTCTGTCAGGCCGATCTGGGCAAGTTCGGGGTCGGTAAAGGTCACGCGCGGGATGTGATCGGCGCGAGCCTTGGCGGGAAGGCCGAGCAGAACGGCGCGGATGACAATGCCGGCATGGTATCCGGCAAGATGGGTGAACTGCCCGCGCCCGGCGACATCGCCGATGGCATAGACGCGGCGGTTGGTGCTGCGAAGCCGGGCATCGACGGTCACGCCCGCCTGGGTATGGGCGACCCCAGCGGCATCAAGGTTCAGCCGGTCGATATTGGGTACGCGACCCGCCGCGACCAGCAGATGCGTGCCCAGAAAGATCGTGCCGCCCTTGACCTGCAGTTCGATCGCCCCGGCCCGGCCCGCGACCCGCTCGACCTGGGTGCGCTCGACGATCTGCACGCCTTCGGCGCGCAAGGCTCGCACGACCTGCGCGGCGGCCTCGGGATCCTCGCGGACGAGCGCGGTTGCGGCCTCGATCACGGTGACCTCGGCACCCAACCGGCGATGCGCCTGAGCCATTTCCATCCCGATCGGGCCGCCGCCGAGGATCAGCAACTGGCGCGGGCAGTCGCGCTGTTCGAAGATCGTCTCGTTCGTTAGATAGGGCACCCGGTCAAGCCCCGGGATCGGGGGGGCCATCGGCGACGACCCGGTGGCCAGAACGAAGCGCCGGGCGCGGATGCGGTGCGCGCCGGTCGCGACCTCGGTGGGTGAGACGAACCGCGCCCAGTCGCGGATGACGCGCACGCCGAGGCCGGTGAAGCGCTCTTCGCTGTCGTGCGGCGCGATGGCGGCGATGGTGCGGGCAACATGCGCCATCGCGGCGGCGAAATCGACCTCCGGCCGGCCTGCCGCAATGCCGAAGGCGTCGCCCCGCCTGCGGGCCTGCGCCGCTTTGCCCGCCGCCAGCAGCGCCTTCGAGGGCACGCAGCCGTAGTTCAGGCAGTCGCCGCCCATCTTGTGCCCTTCGATCAGCACGGTGCGTGCGCCCATTTGCGCGGCGCCCGCGGCGACGCTCAGCCCGCCCGAGCCCGCGCCGATCACGCAGATATCGGTTTCGATCACCTCCACCGGGCGGCCCTGAGCCAGGGCTTGATCGCCATCGGCAGCAGCGCGAGCGCCACAAGGCCCAGGAGCGGGCCGAGGATGTGCGGCTCGAAGATGATGCCGAAATTCGGGGTCTCGCCGCGGTCGAAGACCTCGCCCAGGCCAACGCCGACCCAGGTATAGACCAACCCCCCGGGAACGATGCCGAGGGCCGTTGTCCAGAAGAAGCGCGCAGTCGCGACGCCGAATGCCGCGGCCAGCAGGTTCACCATGAAGAACGGCATGATCGGCAGCAACCGCAGCGAGATCAGCACCGGCACCTCGTTGGTTTGCAGCGCCTCGGTGATAAGCCGCACCGTCCGGTTGCTGGTATCCAGCCGACGCCGGATGCCGTCGCCGAGCCCGACGCGCACGGTCAGAAACACGATCATCGCGCCGGTCGTCGCCGCGAGGAGATTCAGGAAGACGCCGGGAAAGAGGCCGAACAGAAATCCGCCGGTCATCGAGGCGATCACTGCCGCCGGCAGGGACAGCAGAATGACTGCCAAGTAAGCCAGCAGGAAGCCGAGCATGGCCCAGACGTAATGCGCGTCGCGAAAAGCCAGCAGCGCCTGCCGGTGCTCGCGCACCAACTCGAAGCTGACCTGATCGCGCAGGAATACGGCGGCGGTGAGCATCGCGAGGGCAAGGACGATCAGCGGCATCCGCCGGCGCCAGCTGGGCGACGGCTTCACGGAAATGGGGGCTTCTTCGTCGCGCTCGGGCATGTCATCTTATTTGTGGCGCAGGACTGGGGGTCACGATAAAAGCGGGGGCGCTCACGTCAATGTGCCCGGAATGAAATATCGCCGCGGCGAAACCCGATGCGTTGACTTGCGCCGATAGCTTGGCTATGTGCCGGGCTTCAGAATTCACGGCCTATGCCGGGCAATGCGCAGCGCGCGCCCATTGCAGTGCGGCCAGTACGAGGAAACATGCGATGAAACGCACCTTTCAGCCCTCCAACCGGGTTCGCAAGTCGCGGCACGGATTCCGCGCCCGTATGGCGACGAAGGCCGGGCGCAAGATCATCAATGCTCGCCGTGCCAAGGGCCGCAAGAAGCTTTCGGCCTGAGCCCAGGGAACCGCGGATGACGGTGCCGGAGCGCGACAACGACGCCGCGCCCTCTCCCGTACCCGCGATCTCGGTCCTGAAACGGCGCGCCGATTTCCTGGCGGCCGCTCGTGCCCGCCGGCAACCCACGGCGGGTTTTTTGCTTCAGGCCAGGCGGCGTCCACCCGCTGACGACGAGGTTGCGATACGCGTGGGTTTCACCGCCTCGAAAAAGATCGGCAATGCCGTGACGCGGAACCGCGCGAAGCGCCGGCTGCGAGCCTTGGCGCGGGACGTCCTGCCCGGCATGGCGCGACCCGGATGGGACTACGTTCTGGTTGCCCGCCCCGATGCCACGGTCGCGCGTGACTTCGCCGCGCTGCGCGGTGATCTGGAGCGCGCGCTTGCGGCGGTTCACGCCCCACGCCCGGCACGCCCATGACCCCGCTGGCCCGCATTCTGGCGCTGCTCGTTCGCGCCTATCGCCTGATTTTCAGCCCCTGGGTGGGGCATGGCTGCCGGTTCCAACCTACCTGTTCTGCCTACGCGCTCGAAGCGCTGGAGCGTCACGGCGGCGGAAGGGGCGCTTGGCTGACCGTGCATCGGCTCTGCCGGTGTCATCCCTGGGGCGGTCACGGTTACGACCCTGTGCCCGGAGCCGATCCTGAGCATGATGCGAAGCGGGCGCGCGGCGAGACCTGAAACCCGGAGGCGGCGGAACGCTGGCCGGCGCGGAGCCCCGGAAGCGTGATGGCGGCAGGATTACTCGGCCCGCTCGCGCAGCAGGTCGCTCAGATAGCGGCCATAGCGGCTCTTGCCATAGGTCTCGGCATGGGCGCGCAAGCGCTCGGCATCGATCCAGCCGGCGGCGTAGGCGATCTCTTCGGGGCATCCGACCTGCGTGCCCTGCCGATCCTGGAGCGTGCGCACGAAATTGCCGGCATCGAGCAGGCTGCCATGCGTGCCGGTATCAAGCCAGGCATACCCCCGACCCATCCGCTCGACCGTCAGCGCGCCTTCGCCGAGATAGCTTTCCAGCACCGAAACGATCTCCAGTTCGCCACGGGCAGAGGGCGTGACCGCGCGCGCCCGCTGGGGCGCCGTGCCATCGAGGAAATAAAGCCCGGTGACCGCATAGTTCGAGGCGGGCCGGGCAGGCTTTTCCACGATCGACTGGACCTGGCCCTGCGTGTCGAAGGCGACGACGCCGTAGCGCTCGGGGTCGGACACGCGGTAGCCGAAGACGGTACCGCCCTGCTGTTGCGCATCGGCGGCCGCCATCAGTTCGGGAAGACCGTGGCCGAAGAAGATGTTGTCGCCCAGCACCATCGCCGAGGCGCTGCCGGAAAGGAAGTCCTCGGCCAGGAGATAGGCCTGGGCCAGACCTTCGGGCTTCGGCTGGATGATCCAGGTGAAGGCAAGGCCCCATTGGCCGCCATCGCCGATCAGCCGCTGGAACTGGGCCTGATCCTCGGGCGTGGTGATGATCGCGATCTCGCGGATGCCGGCCAGCATCAGCGCCGAGAGCGGGTAGTAGATCATCGGCTTGTCGTAGACCGGCAGAAGCTGCTTCGACACGCCGCGCGTGATCGGCCAGAGCCGCGAGCCGGTGCCCCCGGCGAGGATGATGCCCTTGCGGGTGGTCATGGTCCTGATCCCTTCAACTCGTCCAGAACAGCGCTCAACCCGGCGCGCCAATCGGGCGGATCGATGCCGAAGGCGAGCTTCAGCGCCGTGCCGTCCAGCCGCGAATTCAGCGGGCGGCGTGCCGGCGTCGGGTAGTCGCGGGTCGCGATCTCGGTGATTTGGCACGCAAGCCCCGCTTCTTGCATGACGGTGCGGGCGAATGCGGCCCAGCTGACCGGGGGCGCGCCGGCCAGATGATAGGTGCCCGACAGCGCCGGATCGGCGCGCAGGGCACCGGCGATGGTCACACAGGCCCGCGCGATGTCGGCGGCGGGCGTCGGGCCGCCCACCTGGTCGGCGACCACGCGAAGTTCGTCGCGCTCCGCCCCCAGTCGCAGCATCGTCTTGACGAAGTTCGACCCATGCGCCGAGAAGACCCAGCTGGTGCGCAGGATGGCATGCGGGCCACCCGCCGCGCGCACCCCGGTCTCGCCCCGAAGCTTGGACCGGCCGTAAGCCCCGATCGGCGCCGTCGCCTCGCCGGGCGTGCGGGCGTGGGTGCCGCTGCCGTTGAAGACGTAATCGGTCGACAGGTGGACGAAGGGCAGGTTGCGGGCCGCCGCAGCAACGGCCATGGCGGCGGGCGCAGCGCCGTTGACGATATTGGCGAGCGGCTCTTCCTCTTCGGCGCGGTCGACGGCGGTATACGCGGCAGCGTTGATTACCGCCTGCGCGTCACTCGCCGCAACGGTGGCGGCGCAGGCGTCCGGATCGGAGAGATCGGCGCGCCCGCGGCCGAGGAAGTCAGCCTCCCAGCCTTGCGGAAGGGCACGGGCCAGTTCGCGGGCGACCTGGCCGGTCTGGCCGAAGATCAGCAGGCGCATGCGG
>SLKW01000137.1 GCA_007134405.1 Paracoccaceae bacterium | reverse complement strand
GCTCTCCGTCCTCCTCCTCGCGCTCTTCACCGCCGCTTTGTCCTTCGCCGCGCTCTGGGCCCGGCGCGGCGCCGCGCTTTTCGAGCCCCTCGGCCTCAGCGCCCTGGTCGCCTCGCCCATGGTGATCGGCACGGGGCTTTTCATCATCGTCTTTCCCGTCATCGACCCCGCGCGCCTGGCGCTGCCGGTCACCGCGCTCGTCAACGCCGCCATGGCGCTGCCCTTCGCGCTGCGCGCCGTCCTGCCCGCCTTGAGACGGGCCGAGGCCGACTATGCCCGCCTCTCGGCCGCGCTGGGCCTCTCGACCGCCGCGCATGTCCGCCTCGTCCTCTGGCCGCGCCTGCGCCGGCCGCTCGGCTTCGGGCTCGGGCTCGGCGCGGCGCTGTCGATGGGCGATCTCGGCGTCATCGTCCTTTTCGCGCAAACGGGGGGCGAGACCTTGCCCATGCAGCTTCACCGCCTGATGGGCGCCTACCGGACGGCGGATGCGGCGGGCGCGGCGCTGCTGCTCCTCGTCCTCGCGCTCGGCGCCTTCGTGGTGATCGAGCGGCTCATCGGCGGGAAGGAGCCGCGCCATGCTGGAACTTGACGGTCTGCGCATCGCCTTGGGCGACTTCCGCCTCGACGCCGACCTGACCGTCGAGGCGGGCGCGCGCGTCGCGGTGATGGGCCCCTCGGGGGGCGGCAAATCGACGCTGCTGGGCGCGATCTCGGGCTTTGTCGAACCCCGGGCGGGCGCGATCCGCTGGCAGGGCGCGCGCGTCGACACCTTGCCGCCGGCGAAGCGCCCGCTCAGCATCCTCTTTCAGGACCACAACCTGCTGCCGCATCTGTCGGCCTTCGACAATGTCGCGCTCGGGCTCGACCCCAACCTGCGCCTCTCGCCCGATCAGCGCGCGCGCGTCGAGGCCGCGCTGGCGCGCGTCGGACTCGAGGGGCTCGGCGCCCGGCTGCCGGCGCAGCTCTCCGGCGGCCAGATCAGCCGCACCGCGCTTGCCCGCGTGCTCCTGCGCGCGCGCCCCCTCATCCTGCTCGACGAGCCCTTCGCCGCCCTCGGCCCGGCGCTTAAGGCCGACATGCTCGACCTCGTGGCCGAAATCGCCCGCGACCAGCGCGCAACGCTCCTGATGGTCACCCACGACCCGGCCGACGCCCGCCGCATCTGCCCCGAAATCGTCATCGTCGCCGACGGCAGCGCGACGCCCCCCGCCCCGACCGAGGCGCTGCTTTCGTCCCCGCCCCCGGCGCTCGCCGCTTATCTCGGCCAGCCCGGCGCGCCGGGGCTCTGAGGCCGGTTTGCCGATAAGACCAGTTTCAACGCCCCGATAAGGCCAGCCGGAAAAACGGCATCGACGGACCCCGGCGCGCGGCCCGACGCCCCCTTCCGTCCCACAGGAGTCCTACGCGAGTCCTACGCCTGTCCTACGCCTGTCATACGCTTGTCATACGCTTGTCATACGCTTGTCATACGGTCGGTGTACGCCTTGCGACACGGGTTTCCCCCGGTTCCCCCGCATCCCTCTTCACGCGTCGTTAACCCCCCGCCCCCCCGCCCGCCGCTTGCCCCCAAACGCCCACTCGCCTAAACCGGCGCCGAACGGGTAATGGGCGCAAGATGGCCGACACGCTTCTGACCGAAATCGAGAGCCGCGGGAAATCCCGCGAAATCCGCGCGCTTGTCGGGCTCTGGCCGTTTCTGGCGCGCTACCGCGGCCTGATGGCCGGCGCACTCGCCGCGCTGGTCGCAACCGCGGTCGTGGCGCTGACTCTGCCGCTCGCCGTGCGCCGTGTCGTCGATGGGTTCGAAGCAGGCGAACTGGAGCTTCTCAACCAGTATTTCACGGCGTTTCTGGCCATCGCCGCGCTTCTCGCGCTCGGCACCGGCATCCGCTACTACCTCGTCACGCGGCTGGGCGAGCGGGTCGTGGCCGACATCCGCCGCGCGCTTTTCGCGCGCGTCATCGGCATGTCGCCGGCCTTCTACGAACGCATCATGACGGGCGAGGTGCTCTCGCGCCTGACCACCGACACGACGCTCATCCAGTCGATCGTCGGCTCCTCCGTCTCGGTCGCGCTCCGCAACGTGCTACTGCTGGTGGGCGGGCTGGCGCTGCTGGCGCTGACCTCGCCCAAGCTGACCGGCCTCGTCCTGCTGTTGGTGCCCGCCGTGATCGTGCCCATCATCGTCCTCGGCCGCCGCCTGCGCCGCCTCAGTCGCGAAAACCAGGACTGGATCGCCGCCTCCTCGGGCAACGCCTCCGAGGCCCTGGGCGCCGTGCAGACCGTGCAGGCCTTCACCCACGAACGCCCCTCGACCGAGGCCTTCAACACCGTCACCGAACGCTCGTTCGAGACCGCCATGCAGCGGGTGGTGACGCGCGCGCTGATGACGATGATCGTTATTTTCCTGGTCTTTGCGGGCATCGTCGGCGTCCTTTGGGTCGGCGCGCTTGACGTGCGCGCGGGCGCGATGACCGTGGGCGAGCTGGTGCAATTCGTCATCTACGCGGTGATCGTCGCGGGCTCCGTCGGCGCCCTGTCCGAGATCTGGGGCGAGCTTCAGCGCGCCGCCGGCGCCACCGAACGCCTGGTCGAACTGCTCGAGGCGACCGACACGGTTCGCGACCCCGCCACCCCCGCCGCCCTGCCCCGCCCGGTCAAGGGCGCGGTCGAGTTCCGCGACGTCCGCTTCCACTACCCCTCGCGCCCCCAGCAATCGGCGCTCGACGGGATCAGCCTGCGGGTAAAACCGGGCGAGACGGTGGCACTCGTCGGCCCCTCGGGCGCGGGCAAGACCACGATCATCCAGCTTCTGATGCGCTTCTACGACCCGCAATCGGGCGCCGTCACGCTCGACGGAACCGATCTGCGCAAGCTGGCCCGCAGCGATTTCCGCGCCGCGATGGCGCTGGTGCCGCAGGACCCGGTGATCTTCGCCACCACCGCGCGCGAGAACATCCGCTTCGGCCGCCCCGAAGCCACCGATGCCGAAATCGAGGAGGCCGCCCGCGCCGCCGCCGCCCACGACTTCATCACCGCCCTGCCGCAGGGCTACGAGACGCAACTCGGCGAGCGCGGCGTGATGCTGTCGGGCGGGCAGAAGCAGCGCGTCGCCATCGCCCGCGCCATCCTGCGCGATGCTCCGGTTCTGCTGCTGGACGAGGCCACCTCGGCCCTCGACGCCGCCAGCGAACGCGCCGTGCAGGCCGCGGTCGAGCGCCTGGCCGAGGGGCGCACGACCCTGGTGGTCGCGCACAGGCTGGCGACGGTGCGCAAGGCCGACCGGATCGTGGTGTTCGATCAGGGCCGGATCGTTGCCGAGGGCACGCACGAGGCGCTGGTCGCGCAGGGCGGCCTCTACGCGCGCCTCGCCCGCCTGCAATTCACCGATGGCGAGATTGCGCAGGCCCGCTCGGCCTGACGCCCGCATGCCACGGGCTGACGTCGCGCCAGCCCAAGGGCGCGGCGATTGCCCTTTGCGTGCAAAACCGTCATTCTAACCGACGGGATGCCGCGCCCTCAGGGCCGACAGGGAGGATACATGACACACAGATTCGCCAGCGTCGCCGACCGCGTCGCGATCCAGTCCGAAAAGCCGTGGGCCGAGCGTGACGTTCCGGTCACCGTCTACGAACAGATCGAGCGCACCCGCGCCGCGCACGGCAAGCGGCCGGCGATCTCGTTCCAGCTGTTTTCCGACCCCGGCGCCAAGGCCGAAACTCTGAGCTGGAACGACCTGCATTCCAAGGTGACGCAGGCCGCGAACCTCTTCCGCTCACTCGGCGTTGGCGAGGGCGACACGGTCGCCTATATCCTGCCCACGATCAACGAAACGGCGATCACGCTCTTTGGCGCGATGACGGCGGGGATCGTCAATCCGATCAACCCGCTCCTGGAGCCCGAAAAACTCGCCGGCATCCTGCGCGAGACGAACGCTAAGGTCGTGGTCACCCTCCGACCCTTCCCCAAGACCGATGTCGCGCAGAAGGTGGCCGAGGCGGTGGCGAACGCTCCCAACGTCAAGACCGTGCTCGAGGTCGATCTGCTGCGCTACATGAGCCCGCCGAAAAGCTGGATCGTGCCCTTCATCCGCCCGAAGAACGAGGTGCGCCACAACGCTCGCGTCCTTGATTTCGCTACCGAATTGGCGCGACAGAACGGCGAACGGCTGAGCTTCGATCTGGCCAAGCAGGACCGTGTCTGCGCCTATTTCCACACCGGCGGCACCACCGGTCTGCCCAAGGTCGCACAGCACAAGGCGTCGGGGATCCTTTATAACGGCTGGATCGGGGGCGAGCTTCTCTTCAAGGCCGAGGACGTTATCCTCTGCCCGCTGCCGCTCTTCCACGTCTTTGCCGCCTACCCGGCGATGATGTCGGCGGTCTGTTCGGGCGCGCATATGGTCTTCCCGACACCGCAGGGCTATCGCGGCGAAGGCGTCTTCGACAATTTCTGGAAGCTGATCGAACGCTGGAAGGCGAGCTTCATCTTCACCGTGCCGACGGCGATGGCCGCGCTGATGCAGCGCAAGGTCGATGCCGACATCTCCAGCCTCAGGCAGGGATTTTCCGGCTCAGCGCCGCTTCCCGTCGAGCTTTACAAGCGGTTCGAGAAGGCCACCGGCGTTGCCATCGTCGAGGGTTACGGGCTGACCGAGGCCACCTGCCTCGTTTCCGCAAACCCGCCCGAGGGCGAGAAGAAGATCGGCTCGGTCGGCATTCCCTTCCCCTATACCGACGTGCGCATCCTCGACTGCGAGTCGAACGGCGAGATCAAGCGCGAGTGCGGCATCGACGAGGTGGGCGAGATCTGCGTCAGCAACCCGGGCATCTTCGAGGGTTCGACCTACACCGAAGAGGCCAAGAACCTGGGCCTTTATGCGGAGGGGCGGTTTCTGCGCACCGGCGACCTGGGCCGGATCGACGGCGACGGGTATCTGTGGATCACCGGCCGTGCAAAGGACCTGATCATCCGGGGCGGTCACAACATCGACCCCGCGATGATCGAGGAGGCGCTGCTCTCGCACCCGGCCGTCGCCTTCGCGGGCGCCATCGGCCAGCCTGACGCCGCTGCGGGCGAATTGCCCTGCGCCTATGTCGAGCTGGTGGCCGACGCCAAGGTGACGCCGAAGGAGCTGATGGAGCACGCCGCGGACCGCATCGCAGAGCGCGCCGCGATCCCCAAGCATGTCGAGGTGCTGGACGAGTTGCCCAAGACGGCCGTCGGCAAGGTCTTCAAGCCTGACCTGCGCCGCCGCGCAATCATGCGCGTCTTCGACGCTGAATTCGCCGAGCGGAAGCTCAATGCCCGCGTCGCGGACGTGGTCGAGGAGAAGAAGCGCGGACTCGTGGCGAAGATCGAGCGCAAGGGCGAAGTCGACGAGGCGAAGGTCCGCGAAGTGCTCGGCAACTACGCGGTTCCCTGGGACTGGACCTGACGGCACCTCGATCCGGTGGTAAAGACCGGGTTGAGAAATAACAGGTTCTTTTCGGATCAGTATATTGGCCGATTGTCCACGCGTGGACCCAGCCTTGGATCGCGCCGCGCTAACCGCGGCGACCCACTCAGGGATTGGCGATCTTGCGCATCGCGCTCACCAGGGTGATACCGTGATCGAAGGCCCCGTTGCGCAGGAATTCCAGGATCTCGGCGATCGCGATCGGGTTCATCATGATCATCGTGTGGGTGGCGGGCACCACGATATGGTCGGCCATGCCCTCGATCTTCGTGCTCTCGACCGAGACGGTGCCGTCATTCTCGCCCTCGATCAGGAACGGACCCAGCGGGCTGATCGAGCGGTTGCCGGCGATGATGCCCAGTTCGAAATCGGGCTTCGGCAACTGGCTCGGCACGGAATCGGCATCGGTGCCCAACTGCGTCACCGCCGGCCCGTGCAGGAAGTTGAGCATGATGTGCAGAAGTTCGTTGCCGGCCAGTTCGTCGACGATCTCGGTCCCGTGGTTGGGCGGGGCGAGCATCACCACCCGGCCCATGATCGGCGGGCGATATTCTGTAAGCCAGGCACGCACCAGGATGCCGCCCATCGAATGGGTCACGAAATGCGTCTGCTGGAAGCCGCACTGGTTGACCGCGTAGCCGACGTGCCGCACCAGCGTCTCGACCGGCTCGTCGGTGGAGGGGTAGTGGTAGTTCACCACCCGGTAGCCGTGGTATTCCAGCGTCTCGGCGATGAGCCACATCGAGTTGTCGGTGCGCGACAGCCCGTGCAGCAGCACCACGCAATCGGCGCGCGCCGGCAGGGGAAGGAGGAACAACAGGACGAGAAGCAGGCGCATGGGCGCAATATACCTTCTTCCGCGCGCCGCCTAAAGCCGCGCCAGTCAGCCCCGCAACGGCCGGTCGTGAGGGAATGGTCACAATGCTGAGAGACTCCGGAAAGGGTCCACGGCTTGCCGTGCGCGCCGTGATCGTAGAAGCGGGGCGGCTTCTGGTCGTGAACGCCTGGCCTGATGCGCACAGCGACCTCTGGTGCGCGCCCGGCGGCGGGGTCGAGCGCGGCACCTCGCTGCCCGAAAACCTGATCCGCGAGGTCTACGAAGAGACGGGCCTGACCATCCGCGTCGGCACGCCCTGCCTCGTCAACGAGTTCCATGACCCAGAGGGCGGCTTTCACCAGGTCGATGTCTATTTCCGCGCCACGATTGCGCCGGGCGCAGGCCTTGGCGACTGGACCGACCCGGCGGGCGTGGTGAACCGCCGCCGGCGGGTGAGCGAAGCCGAGTTGCGCGCGCTGCGGTTCAAGCCCGACAGCTTGCCCGATCTTGCCTTTCGGCCCTCGGCTGGGCTTCTCTACGATCCGCTCGAGCCGATTGTCCGCTGATCTCTCGGCGCGCGCGGCGGAAAGGGCCACCACGGGCTCCCGCCCCTCGTCGCGCTGAACCTTCGGTTCAACGCTCCTCGCGTTGGGCCAGGCTCGGGCGCTGCCGCGCCCGAGCCTGGGGGCGTTGCCTCCGCGTTTGTGCGGCCCGATGCCTGCGGGTTCTTGGTCAGACGGCGTCGAGCTCGCGCTCGGCCGCCGTCGCGGCGAGGAAGGCTTCGGCATCGAGCGCGGCCATGCAGCCCATCCCGGCGCTGGTCACTGCCTGGCGATAGACATGGTCGGTGATGTCGCCCGCAGCGAAGACGCCGGGGATCGAGGTGCGGCTGCTGCCCGGCTCCACCCAGACATAGCCGCCGTTGTGGAGCTTTAGCTGGTCCCTGACCAGTTCCGAGGCTGGCGCATGGCCAATCGCCACGAAGAAGCCGTCGCAGGCGATCACCTGCTCGGCGCCTGTGGACACGTGGCGGATCTTGACGCCGGTCACGCCCACCGGGTCGTCGTCGCCCAGGACATCGACGGGAGTATGGTCCCAGATCACCGCGATCTTCGGATGCTTGAAGAGCCGCTCCTGCAGGATCTTCTCGGCGCGCAGGCTGTCGCGGCGGTGCACCAGCGTGACCTTGCTGGCGAAATTCGTCAGAAACAGTGCCTCTTCCACCGCCGTGTTGCCGCCGCCCACGACCACGACCTCCTTGCCGCGGTAGAAGAATCCGTCGCAGGTGGCGCAGGCCGAGACGCCGAAACCCATGTATTTCTGCTCGCCCGGCAGGCCCAGCCATTTCGCCTGCGCGCCCGTGGCCAGCACCACCGCGTCGGCGGTCCAGACCGCGCCGCTATCGGCCTCGGCCCGGAACGGCCTCGCACCCAGATCGAGCCGGGTGATCGTGTCGGTGACGATCTCGGTGCCCATCTCGCGCGCATGCGCCTCCATCCGCGCCATCAGGTCGGGGCCCATGACCGAAGCGTCGCCCGGCCAGTTCTCGACATCGGTGGTGATCATCAGCTGACCGCCCGGCTGGATCCCCTGCACCAGCACCGGCGCCAGCATCGCGCGCGCGCCGTAGACCGCCGCGGTATATCCGGCCGGGCCGGAGCCGATGATCAAGAGGCGCGTGTGGCGGGGGTCGGGCATGGCAGGCTCCTTACATTCATAGGCGCGCATATAATTCTTCGGTGGCGCGGCGCAAGCTTGCGCCGGCATAGCCGCGCCCGCGCGTGCATGCAAGGACCGGCACCTGTGCGAAAGTTGCGCGGCTGAGAAACAATCTTGCGCATCCCTGGCCCCAAGCATACACAAGCGAAAAACACGACGAGGAGTCTGCGGCATGCCCGGCACAAAGCTCGACCCCATCGACCGCAGGATCCTGGCCGAATTGCAGGCCGATGGCCGCATGACCAACGTCGAACTCGCCCGGCGCGTCGGCATTTCCGCCCCGCCCTGCCTGCGCCGCGTCCGCACGCTCGAAGAAGCCGGCTATATCCGCGGTTATCATGCCCGCGTCGACCCGCGCGAGCTGGGCTTCGAAGTGCAGGTCTTCGCCATGGTCCGCCTGCACCGGCAGAATGAAGCCGATCTCGCCGCCTTCGAGGACCGCTGCCGGGCCTGGTCGCTGGTGCGCGAATGCCACATGCTCAACGGCGAGATCGACTTCATCCTGAAATGCGCCGC
>SLKW01000058.1 GCA_007134405.1 Paracoccaceae bacterium | reverse complement strand
GGTCGCGGCGGCCGCCTTGTTCGGCATTGGTTTCGCGAAGGGAGTCATTCTCGACATGCCGCGGCTTCGGGCGGGCGGCGAGACGCTCCTGATGGGCGGCGGCGCGGCGATGATTGCCTTTCTCTTCGGCTATTTCCTCGAACCACTTATCGGCGACCTGCGGATCGGGTGATCTCCACAGAGCGTGCGCCGGTCGAGCCCATTACGAGGCCGTCCCGATCCTGCACCGACGCCGAACGCGCCACGATGCGCAGCATAGACCCAAGCGTGTTGGCGAGGACATGGCGCTCGACGAACGCTTCACTTATGCCGCAGGCACAAGACGCAACTCATGACTGTGGGACTGTGCCACATGGGCCCAGTGATGCACATGGCGCAGGCTTCCATCGGCCCCCACGCAGCACGGCGGTTCGACCAAGAGTATCATGCTCGTGACTGACGAGGCCGACGATACGACCGAAGGGCGAACGAACTCTCTGGAATGGTTGGGGGCCAATTCACAAGGTGGATGAGGCTGGCAATTCCGGAGGACGTCTGAACTGGCCCCCATTTCGAGAGTGGTCATGGACCGGCTGACCCGGGTGAATTGCATCGCATCCTCCGTGCATGATCCAGCCGGGCTGGCTCCGAGGTGAACGATGTCATTTCGCGGTCAAGCCGCGCGACCCGCTTGTTGCGCATTGGGCAACCGGATACCTGTTTCTGTCGAGGGGATGACCACTCCCGCACGCGTCTCCGTCGACGGCCGAGGCGATAGCTGCGGCACTAATGAATGGCGGGGCTCGGGCAGCATGGCGTGATGCCTGATGCTGCGCTTCGTTCCTATGACGGCAACGGGTGGAATCCTCATGCTGCAAGTGCAGCGCACCTCGTCATGCTGCCCCGTGCGTGAAGGTCGGCTGAGGGCTCAATCTGACGGGAGCCCGCGCTGAACGGATGTGCGGCAGTTTGCGGACAAACCGGCCGTTCGCTGCGAATGCTTGGGCTTCGTTCGCCAGTGCGGCAACACCGACATGGAGGGCGGTGAGCCGACCGATGCAAGCGCGGCAGCACGCCCGCGGCATACGACGGAAGCGGCCGTTCAGTCGCGATGCCAGAGGGCGTGATCCCGAGCGGCATCATCAACCGCCTGGCCTGGATCTTTGGCTGGCGGGCGATCCGCAGCACAATCGGGATGAAGATGGCGACGACGCTCGTCGAAGACATTAACGAATCCACGCCCGTCACGACGACCATCAGAAAACGATCGCCGCGCCTCGCTCGCCCCCGCCCGCGCAGCAGGCAGTCGCACAAACGCTGCACGGCGCCGGTGCGCACCAGCGCGTCGCCGATGACAAAGAGCGCCGCGATCAGCACGATGTTCGGATCGGCGAGCCCAATCAGCGCCTCGCCCATGGTGATGACACCGGTCATCGGCAGCGCCCCCATCATGATCACGGCGACCACGTCCATGCGCGACCGGTTGAGCGCGAACATGACCACCGCCGCACTGAGAAGGGCCCGGACCATCGCGAGGGGCGACATGGTTCAGCCGTCGCGCTACGATGCCGCGGGGCTTCGAGCGCGCCCGACCGGGCCTGTCATGCCTTCGGGGGTACGGCGAGGATGTCGATCTCGACACTGCTCATAAGTTCCTGCGCGACGCTTCCAAGAAACAGGCGCTTCACGCCCGAAAGGCCACGGGTCCCGATCACCAGCAGGTCGGGCTTCGCCTGCTCGACAACGCCCGCGATCGCCGTGGCGCCGGTGCCTTCGACGATGCGCGCGCCGTAGTCGATGTCCCCGAGGCCCAGCCCTTGGATGAAGCCGGCAACCTCGCGCCGGATCGCCTGAAACTCGCGTTCGGCTTCTTGGCGCACGCGATCCTCGCCGACGCCCGCGTGGATCATCATATGCCGCGTGACCGGCGCATAGGCGTGCAGAAAGGTTACCTCGGCGTCGTCGAGCAGGCCGAGAGCAAGTGCGGCGCGGGCCGCCTGACCCGACGTTTCCGACAGGTCGATGGCGATGAATACACGGCGCCAACGCTCGCCGGTCTTCGCGTTCGCCATCAGCACCGGGCACGCGGCCGTGCGGGTCACGCGTTCGATCGTGGTGCCGATGAAGATGTCGCGCAGAAACTGCCGACGATGCGCCCCCAGAACGATCAGGTCGGCCGCGCGCGCCTTTGCTTCCTCCCCGATCACGCGGAACGCGTCGCCCGCCCGGGTGACTATTTCGCACTGCGCCGGCCGCCCCAGCGCCGTCGCCTGCTCCTCGAGGAAGGCTGCGGCGCTGCGCATCTCCTCGCGCATGCGGGCTTCGGGCTGATCGTCTTCAACCACATGCAGGATGGCGAGCCGCGCCTGCGTCGAGTCCGCAAGCTGCAAGCCGCGCCAGACTGCGGGCTTCGAGCGGGTGGACAGGTCGGAGGCAACGAGCAGGGATGTCAGCATGGCCGAGCGATTCTTGGTTGTTTTCCGATATCCTGTCAGTATTGCAGGCAGAGCATGCGTTTGAAACCCGCAACACAGCGTACGCCATGATCCAATTGCGCTCATTCCTGACCGCACTGGTCGCGACGCTGCGTGACATGTTGCCGATCCTCGTGACTATCGGCGCCTTCAAGGTCTTCGTGCTGGGGGCGATGCCCGAGAATCCGGGCGCGCTGATTCTGGGGCTGGTCGCGGTGCTGGTCGGACTGACGCTTTTCGTCCGCGGGCTGGAGATGAGCCTCTTCCCCATTGGTGAGGCGCTGGTCGACACAATGACGCGG
Organism: Paracoccaceae bacterium; assembly: GCA_007134405.1. GTDB lineage: Bacteria > Pseudomonadota > Alphaproteobacteria > Rhodobacterales > Rhodobacteraceae > Pararhodobacter. The sequence goes on along the minus strand of SLKW01000058.1, from coordinate 5,850 downwards.
CGCGGTCACCCGGCCTGGCTGATGGGCTTTGCCTTTGCGCTCGGCTTCGGCAGCACCGCGGCCGAACCGGCACTGGCGGCCGTCGCGACGAAAGCGGCCGAAGCAATGGTGGGCGATCCGGACTTTCCGGCGCGCGAGGCGCAATTGACCGCCTTGGCGGCGCAGATCCGCTACGGGGTGGCGGTCGGGCTGGGGCTGGCGCTGATGCTCGGCGTCTGGCGCATCCTCAGGGGCTGGCCACTGATCTGGCTGGTGCTGCCGGGTTATGGGGTGATCGCGTTGGTCACTCTGGTCTCGGATGCGCCCTTTGTGGCGATCGCACTGGACGCAGGCACAGCCGCCACATCTGCCATCAACATTCCGCTGATGCTTGCGCTCGGTATCGGGCTCGCTGGCGTGTTGCGCAGCCGCAATCCGCTGATGGACGGATTCGGTATGGTGGTGCTTGCAAGCCTCGCGCCGATGTTGCTGCTTCTGGGTGCGGCCTTCCTGCTCGTGCCGGGAGACTGAGATGCTGGAGACCCTTCAGCGCGGCTTGGTGCAGACGGCGATCGATCTCGCGCCGATCGTGGTGATCCTCGGCTTCTTCTGGGCGCGCTTCCTGCGAGCGGACCGGACCATTGCCCGGCGCACGCTCATCGGGGCCCTGCACCTCGCCGCAGGGCTCACGCTGTTTCGCATCGGGCTCGAGGGGACGCTTCTGCCGCTCGGCTCCGAGCTGGCGATGGCACTCAGTGAACGGACGGTCCTGCGGGGCGATGCGATCTCGTTTACCGCGCTTGTCGGCTTTGCAGTGGCGCTTGGTGGAGCGGCGGCTCTGATCGAGCCGACGCTGGCGGCGACAGCAGACCGGGTACGCGACCTCTCGGGAGGCGCCGTGCGGCCCATGGCGCTACGCGGCGCCGTCGCCACGGGTATCGGGTTGGGGCTGGGGCTCGGGGTGCTGCGGCTGACCCTCGGCATTCCGTTTGGCCTGGTGCTGGCGCCGCTGGTGCTGCTGGCGGCGGCCCTGGCACTGGCCGCGCCGCGCGCCCTCGTCCCGCTCGCCTTCGACAGCGGCGCCGTCGCCACATCGGTCGTCACCGTGCCCATGATCGCCGCCTATGGGGTCGCGGTGGCCGACACCTTACCCGAACGCACTGCGCTGGCCGATGGCTTCGGGCTGATCGTGCTGGCCATGATCGGCTCGGCCGTGACAGTCCTTGGCATTGCCTTGATCGAGGCGCGCCTGCGGCGCGCCCCGTCGGACACAAACCTGGATACTTCCGAAACACAGGGGGAAGGCCCATGAAGTTCAAGCTGATCATCGCCTTTCTGCCGGATGCGCGGCTGGAAGACGTGTTGAAGGCCGCGCGCGCGGCCGGCGCGACGGGGTCGACCGTCATCACCTCGGCCCGCGGCGAGGGGCTGGAACCCGAACGCACCTTCCTCGGGCTTGACCTGGCCTCGCACCGCAACCTCGGCTTCTGGCTGGTCGAGGAACATCTCGCGCCCGAGGTACTGCGGCGGATCGCCGCCGTCGGCCGGTTTGAGGAGGAGCGCGGCGCAGGTATCGCCTGCCAGATCGACGTCGAAGACGCCATCGGCCTACGGCGGCAGATGCAAGCGCTCGAAAAGGACCGGAACCGGCCTGGGGACTGAATACCACGCCTTGTGTCGCGGCGTTTTTGCGGCGATTCCCGGCGGGTGGCGGATTTACCCTCGCGCGGCCGGTGGCTATCAGACACCATATGGATGTGATCACGCTGGTCGGCATAGTCGCCGCGCTTTTCATCGTCATCAGCCTGAGTGAACCGCTGGCTGACCGGTCGCGCCTGCCTTACACGGTGGTGCTGGCGATCCTCGGCACGCTGATCGGCACCGGGGCCATCTACCTCGTCGATCAAGGGCGCAACTTCCTCGATCTGCCGCTCGCGATCGAGGGCTTCGAATTCGGCATCCGCGCCAACGTCTTTCTGTATGTTCTGTTGCCGACGCTGTTGTTTCAGGTCGCACTGGGGCTGAACCTGCGGCGCATGGCCGACGATTGGGTGCCGATCCTGGTGATGGCGGTGCTCGCGGTGGTGGTTGCGACCTTCGTCATCGGCTTTGCGCTGACGCCTTTCACTACGCTGCCGCTGGTCGCCTGTTTTCTTCTCGGCGCGATCGTCGCCACAACAGATCCGTCCGCGGTGGTCTCGATTTTCCGCAACATCGCGGCGCCGCAGCGCCTGGCCCGAATCGTCGAGGGCGAAAGTCTTCTCAACGACGCGGCCGCCATCGCGCTTTTTGGCTTCTTCCTGACCTACGTCATGCTTGGAGTGCCAAACCCGACCCTTGGCGACGCATTGGTCGAGTTCCCGGTGCTGATTTTTGGCGGGATCGGAACGGGCTGGATTCTGGCCCGCGCCTGCATGCCGGTTTTCACGTGGCTGGGCCGCTTTCCACTGGCACAGATCTCGCTCAGCGTGGCGCTTCCCTATGTCACCTATCTGGTCGCTGACCGCGCCCTGGGGGTGTCGGGTGTGATTGCGGTGGTGGTCGCGGGGATGACCCTGAACTTCATGGCGCCGGGGCGGCTCTCGCCCGGCGGATGGGCCTACTTGCGCGAGGTCTGGAACGTGCTGGCGCACTGGGCAGGGGCGCTCATCTTCCTTCTCGCTGCGCTCTTGATCCCGCGCCTTCTCGGTGACGTGCAACTCTACGACCTGTTTCTTGTCGGCGTCGTCGTCGTCGCGGCCCTGGCGGCGCGGATGTTCATGCTCTGGGGGGTACTACCGCTTCTGACGGCGATGCGGCTCTCGCCGCGCGTCGAAAACCCCTACCGGGTCGCGATCCTCTGGGGAGGCTTGCGCGGCGCGGTTACACTGGCGCTGGCCCTGGCGGTGACCGAGAACCTACGCGTGACCGTCGACATCAAGCGCGAGGTCGGCATCCTCGCGACCGGCTTCACGCTCTTCACGCTCCTGGTGCAGGGCACCACCTTGCGCTGGCTGATCAGCATGCTCGGCCTCGCCAAGCTGGCGCCGCTCGACCGGGCACTGTCGAACCAGGTGATTGCGGTCGCGTTGGAGAACGTCCGCGAGGAGATGTCGAATACCGCCAAGCGCCACGAACTGACGCGCGAGATCGTACGAACCGAGGCGAAGCGGTTTGCCGAACGTCTGGACCGCGCAATGGAGACGGCCGAGGGCGAAGGTGAAATCCCTGACCGCGACCGTATCACGCTCGGTCTTGTGGCGCTGGCCGGGCGTGAGCGGGACATGATCCTCGAGGCGTTTCGTGAACAGCTGATATCGGCCAGGCTGGCCGACCAGATGATCTCGGACGCTGACCGGCTGATCGAACGCACGCGGTCGGGCGGGCGTAACGAATACCGCGCCACCGGCCGCCTGAGCCTTGGGCGCGGGCGCTGGTACCGGTTCGCCGTCCTTCTGCACAATCGTCTGGGCCTGTCCCGATTGCTTTCAAGGTTGACCGCAGACCGGTTCGAGATCCTGCTCAACCAGCGTTTGATCCTGCGCGACCTGCATGCCTATATCGACACCAAGATCCGCCGCATCCACGGCCGCCGTGTCGCCGATCTTCTGCACGAGCTCCTCAAGCGCCGCGAGGACGAGACGCAGTCCGCGCTCGACGGAATGCGGCTGCAATATCCCGGCTACGCCGAAGAGGTCGAGCGCCGCTTCCTGCGTCGCACCTCGCTGCGGTTCGAGGAACGCGAATACGATGTACTCTATCAGGACGGTCTGATCGGGCGCGAACTCTACACCACGCTCAAGCAGCAGATCGCCGCAAGACGCACATTGGCCGAAACTCGACCGGCGCTGGACCTGGCCGTGCAGAAGAGCGAGTTGGTACGACAGTTTCCGCTGTTTTCCGCGATGGATGACGACGCCCGCAACAGGCTGGCACGCGCGCTCAGGACGCGCTACGCGCAGCCAGGTGAGGTGCTGTTGCGCAAGGGCGACATCCCGCGCGAAGTCTGCTTCATCGCTTCCGGCGCGGTCGAGGTCGAAGTCGCCGGCCAGAAGCAAAGGCTCGGTCGCGGCGAAATGTTCGGCCAATTGGCGCTGCTCAGCCGCCAGACACGGCGTACCCAGGTCACCGCACTCAGCCACTCGGCGCTTCTGGTCCTCGACGAGGCTCGTTTCCGCCGTCTTCTGCACCGTAACCTCGCACTGCGCGACGCGGTTCTGGAGAGCGCGGCAAAACGCGGGATCGACGTCGCGATGCTCGACCTCAAGCAACCCGAACTTCAGCCTGAGCCTGGATCAGCTCCTGGCGTCGCTCCGGAGAGATAGCTGCGCGGCGCCGGTGCTCGATGACGAGGCCGGAAAGATCAGGTCATTCAAGGATCGCGCGAGAATGGCGTCTTCTGCGTCATAAAGATCCCGCAACATGCGGGTCACTTCGCAAGACGCCGACGATTTTTCGGCGCAACGGTGGCTGGATAACTCGTGTGAAGTACAGGCTCCCAACGAAAGCCCCAGATCCCGCGCCAACTCGCCGACGCTTGTGCAGTGAAGGTCACGCACCAGACTGACCCGTTCATCCTCGGTAACGACAATATAGCCGGAGGTGCGTAGACCCTCGAACAGTTCGTCCCGGCTGTCGAGCGGCGCGGTACCCTGCAATTGCTCATGCGAAGCAGTCTCGCCATTTCGCGCGTGGCGCGCAAGAATCGAAAGAATGGCCACTGCCACCTCGAGCTTCTGGGATGGGGCAAACCTCTGATCGTGCATCGCCTTTCGCGTCATCCACCAATCCGGCAAGGAGGCCGCGATCAAGGCACCCAGGATGACGACGATCCAGGACAGATAGAGCCAGAACAGAAAGATTGGCAGGATTGCCATCGTGCCATAGACCGTCTCATAGGTCGAGCCGCGAGCCAAAAAGGCGTCGAACCCCCAACGAAGCAACTGAACCCCAACACTTCCGACGACGCCGCCGACTGCTGCGTCGCGGAGCCGAACCGGACGTGCGGGAACGATCTTGAACAGGAGCATAAGCGTCAGGGATTGGGTCGCAAAAGCAAAAAACATGCCGAGAGTCGGAAGCGCCCGCTCAGTCTGTTCCAGTCCCACAGCCTCACGTGCCCACTGCGTCAGCGTTGTGAAGGTACCGCTTGTCAGGACAAAACTCGCGCCCAGCAGGAGCGGGCCAAGCGTCAGGACCGTCCAATACGTCAGCACCCGAACGCCCATCGAACGCGGCTTGTCGACTCGCCAGATCTGGTTCAGCGTGGCTTCGATGGTCCATAAAAGCATGACGGCGGTTATCGCCAACGCAACAATCCCGAACGCGGTCAAGTTGGCGGCATTGCGCGAGAACTCGGTGAGATAGTTGCCGACCTCGGCCCCGACCTCGGGCACGAAGATGTCAAGAAACAGCGCTTCCATCCGATCCCTCGCCGGATCGAAAGTGGCGAATCCCGACAGGATCGCGAACGCGATCACCATCAGCGGGACAAGGGCAAGCAGTGTCGAAAAGGTCAGCGCGCCAGCTGAAAGGGCCATGCCGTCGGCGTTGAATCGCCGCGCCGCATAGAGGATGAAACTCATCAAATCGACGATGAATCTTGGCACGCGATCCGAAAGTCGGTGCATCATCTGACGGCGGCGATCGGTCATCCGCTCTTTCATATCAGGAAATCGTGCTGCGGTAAGGCTGGTCGTTTTCGCTGCGCCTTGCATAAACGACCGTTTCGGCGAAGCCGCGCCGCGGCATTCTTCTCAGTTCGAAAGGCGTCTGTGGATGGCCCCTGCTTTGCAAGAGCTTTTCTTGTGATTTTGCGGTGTCTGCGTCAGCACAGTCGTCTGTTCGGCTTGTTTGCGTGGCATCTTCGGGATGCCACTGGCCCTGATGAGT
>SLKW01000084.1 GCA_007134405.1 Paracoccaceae bacterium | reverse complement strand
GAGGGTGACTGGCTGGGGCGGTAGGAAACTCAGCAATTTCAGTTGTTTGAAAGGAAATAGCAGGAAGTGGGTTCGTTTGGCAAGCCGCGGAAACGGAAAATGTGCCACGCCATGTAATGCGGTCGGATCGCACGTCCGTTCGGCGAGGCGGCGCCTCGCCGAACACTCGGTGCCGAAGACCTCAGTCCATTCGTCGAACGGCAGGTTGCTGGTGATCAGGGTGACGCCGCGTCATGGCCACCGAAATCACACGGACTGAACTTTCGGCGTCGGAATTGCGTCGGGAAGCAGCGCGGGCGAAGGACGCGCGGGCATCACGTCGGATGCTCGCGCTGGCCCTTGATCCTCCCTGCCTCGCAGAGAGCGAATCACACGCTCGCCGAAATGGGAATCGCCCGTCGAGTCAAAGCTCCACACCGCTGGTATTATACCGAGGCAGCATTCCATGGGAGGCAAGCAGCGCCTTGGGGCAACGACCAGGAAGGACGAGCCGTCACTCAGGCGATTGCTGATCCTCGGGGCCAACAGCATCATCATCAAGCGGCATGTCCATTCCACGGCCCGGCCGGGCACTTGGCTGGACGGGATGCTGACGCCCAAGCCGCCGATGCTGGTGCGGGTGGCGCTGGCGAACAAGATGGCGCGGATTTTTGGGCCCGTCGGAAACTCTCTTGAGTTGGATACGGGTCTCGGATTCAAGCTCGGGGGAACTCTCTCATTCGCTCGGCGCAGAGAACAGGAGAGCCGGCTCGCCGTCGTGCTCGATAAAATCCCACAAAAGCCGGCGCTCACTGGAAAACACCTCGCCATTCGTCACGCCGTCTTGGCTCAGAGAGGCCGACAACATCGCCTTGGCGGCCAGGTCGAAGAGTTCGGCGCGGGGCAACTTGGAGGTGTTGTTGTGGAGCATCGTGGCTTCCCAATCTCTGGCGAGAGCATAGCCCGTCAGCCGCTCGTGAGCCGCCAGAAGGGCGTTGGCTGAAAGATTTGCCGCCATCTCCGCGACCTCCCCGCCTTCGACGAGCTCGATACGGTAGTAGGCGAGAGCGATCGCCCGGCGGACAGGCTCTTTCATGGCCTCGGGAATGGAATCTCCATAGTGCCCAACCTGGCCGACAAACTGCCATGCCATATGCTGTGCGTCATACGTGATACCGAACGATGCCGGCGCGTGATCTTCCATGGTAGCGCTCCTGCTTTGTGTCCTGGGTAGGGCGAAGGAGTTCAGAAATCGCTAATCGCAGCGCCGCCTTCACGTGAGTGGGAAATGAGCGTCGGAAATGCCAGAGGCCGCAAGCACGGTCCAGCGCAGAGTTTCAGGTGGCGCGCCGGCAGATTTGAGCCCACACCGGCCGTCCGTTCAGGGCACAGAAAGCTTGAGCCGAATGCGACCGCGGCGACGGATTCGGGCCATTTCATCCACTCGCTATCATTGCCGACCGCTTTTCCCATTTCACCGAGTTTCGGCCTGTTGCTCGATCGCTCTGGTGTTTAGGGTCGGGGGGCGCTGCGTTCGATTGCAGTTCAACCTCAGGGGCGATTTAATCACTCGCGCGTGGAACTACGGACGGGACGGCGATGAGCGACAATCCCTATGATGTACTTGGCGTGCCGAAAAACGCCGGCTCTGACGAGATCAAGAAAGCGTACCGGAAGATCGCCAGGGAAAGCCACCCGGACCTGCACCCTGGTGACGCGGCAGCCGAGGCGCGCTTCAAGGCAGCGGGCGCGGCCTTCGACCTTCTGAAAGACCCAGAGACGCGGGCGCGGTTCGATCGGGGAGAGATAGACGCCAGCGGACACGACTCCCCGCGCGAACGCCCCTTCTATCGCGACTTCGCCGAGGCCCCGGAAAACCCCTACCGTCGGGGCCCGCGCTACGAGGGCTACGGAGACGAGGCCGACATCTTTGCCGAGTTCTTGCGCCGCCAGGCGCGACAGGATGGCGACGGCTTCGGCGACCGTGCCTTCCGCGCGCGCGGCGCGGATGCGCATTACGCGCTGGAGGTGCCGTTCCTCGAGGCCGCGACCGGCGGTTCGATGCGGATCACCCTGCCGGACGGGAACGATCTGGAAGTGAAGATCCCCAGGGGCGTAGCCGGGGGTCAGACGCTGCGCCTGCGCGGCAAGGGCGGCCCCGGGTACGGTGGCGGTGCGGAGGGGGATGCGTATGTGGCAATTTCGGTCCGGCCGCATCCGCTGTTCTCGCGCGCGGGCGACGACGTCGAGATGACACTGCCAATCACGCTCGATGAGGCGGTGCTGGGCGCCGAAGTCGAGGTGCCGACGATTGCCGGCCCGGTGAAGGTGACCGTCCCGAAGGGAGCGACCAGCGGTCAGGTCCTGCGCCTACGCGGCCGGGGCATTGCGGCACCGGGCCGGCAGCCGGGTGACCAGCGGATCACGCTGAAGATCGCCATGCCGAAGACGGTGGACGATGATCTTGCGCGTTTCATGGAGGAGTGGCGCAAGACGCATGGCTACGATCCGCGTAAGGGGGTGAAGGCATGACCGACAGAACCGGCTTCCTGTCCGAGGAGGAGGCTCTCAACGCCGTCGGTCGTCTCGACCGCGCGCGTCTCGTTCGCTTCGTCCGCGCCGAATTGATCCGCCCCGCCGATGCCGGGGGGCGTGTGGTCTACCGGCAGGTCGACATCGCGCGGATCGAGCTTCTGTGCGACCTCTGCGACGATTTCGAGCTGGAAGACGAGGCGCTTGCTCTCGTGATGCAGCTGGTCGACCAGCTGCACGGGACGCGCAGCGACCTTGTCACACTGATGCAGGCACTGGGAGGAGAGCCAGAAGAGGTGCGCGCACGGGTGATGGGACGGCTCGGACGCTGATCCGACTTTGCCCTGCTTCTACCTGGCCCCTGACCCCGAAGCGTGGTCGGACTGCGGCGGTCTCCCCGGCTGCGAGCACGCCCAGACGCTAACCTTCGTCGCGCCACGAACGCCCCCGCTCCGCCAGCGGGTCCGCGCGAAGCGATTCACGAGGAGCATCCTGACGCAGGACTCATGACTCAGATCAGTGCAGCGACCACGCGAAAGCCATAATCTATTATGCTGATGCAATGGATGGAAACTCTTTTTTGCCCCAGATGCGTGCAATGAACCCTCCTAAGCCCCCGAGACACAAGGGAGATGGTTTACCAGCCGTCCCGTACCCTGCGCAGTCGTCGCTTCCCGTTCCCGTGCTGTGTCCGTCACCGGAAGCGCCTGCGCGTGGACGGAGACCTCGCAAGTGGTATTGGCTGACCGCCGGCGTGGTTGGCGTGCTGGCCACAGCTCTTGTGTACGTGCAGCCTTGGTCACCAGCGGCGATGCCCGTTGTCGTCGAACATGTCGCGACGGCCCCCGTCACCCGTCTGCTGGCTGTCAACGGCCGGATCGCGGCGATGCACTCGGTCGACCTGCGCCCGCTCGCGAGCGGAACCTTGGCGCAGGTCCTGGTCGAGGAAGGCGACCAGGTCGACGCCGGGCAGGTTCTGGGCCGGATCGACACTGCTGCACAGGATGCCATCGTCCGGCAGGCCATGGCCGGCCTCGATGCGGCGCTGGTCGCGCAGGAACAGGCCGATGCAACATACGCACGCTCCCTGGCACTGGGGCCGAACGTCAGCGCTGCCGCACTGGAGGCCGATCGGCGCGCGGCGCAGTCGGCCATGCAGGAAGTTGCGCGCATGACGGCGTTGCTCGAACAGGCGCAGATTCAACTTGCCCGTCACACATTGCGGGCGCCGTTCGGCGGATCGATCGTCGCGATGAGCGCCGAACACGGCCAGACCGTCGACACGGCGATGGTGCTGATGACCTTGGCGGATGTCAGCGAACTCGTCGTCGAAACCGACGTGGACGAGACCTATGTCGGCGAGATCTCCGTGGGGCAAACGGCGGTCATGCGTCTTGCCGGCGAGGCCGAGACGCGGACGGGACTGGTCAGGACAATCGCGGGGCGGGTCGATGCGGCGACGGGCGGGCTTGCCTTAAAGATCAGCTTCGACGCGCCGGTCATGGCCCCAATCGGCCTGACCGTCACCGCCAACATCGTGGTGGAACGTCACGACGCCGCCCTGACCGTTCCGCGCACCGCGATCGTGACAGAAGCTACGGGAACAGCGGTGTTCCTGGCGCAGGACGGGGTCGCCCGTCAGCAACCTGTGATGGTGATCGACTGGCCCGTCGCCCGATTGATCGTGACCGACGGGTTGACGGAGGGCGACGGGGTGATCGTCGATGCCACAGGCATCAGCGACGGACAGCGCATTCGGGTGGACACGCCCTGATGCTCTACGCCCTCAAGATCGCGACGCGCTACCTGACCGCGAGCAAGGCTCAGACCGCCCTTCTGATATCGGGCGTGGCTGTGGGGGTGTTCATCTTCATCTTCATGTCTGCCCTGATCGGCGGGCTTGCTGAGTTCATCCTGTCGCGAACGGTGGGCGATATCAGCCATGTCACAGTCGAAGCGGAAACCGCGGACCCTGAAGTCCTGATCGACGCCGACGGACATCTGCTGGCCGCTGTCGAGCCGGGCCGCCTGCGCACCGCCACATTGCGCGATTCCGCCACCTGGGTGCCGCTGATCGAGGCTGTACCCGGCGTCAGGGCAGTGTCACCCCAGATCACCGGCGCAGGCTTTCTCAATCGCGGGTCGCAAGTGGCGCAGGTCAGCGTCAAGGGGCTGGAGCCTGGCCGTGAATCCGCGATCCTGAATCTTGAAGGCTACATCGTTGCCGGATCTGCCCGGCTGGGGTCCGGCGTGATCGTGCTGGGCCGACGGCTGGCGGAGGAACTTGACTTGTCGGTTGGGCAGGTGTTGCGGCTGCAATCTTCTGGTGGCGTGAGCTCGGTGCTGACCCTGGGGGGCATCTTTCAGACCGGAACCGGCATGCTCGATGGCTCCAGCGTCTTTGTTAGCCTTCCCACCGCGCGCAACCTTTTCGCGCTGCCGCAGGGGGTCACGCGGATCGAGATCAAGCTCGATGATCTGAATGCCGCCGACGCGACGGCCCTGCGCATCCGGGCGCTGACCGGGCTCGACGCCGTGCCTTGGACGGATGGCGCGGAGCAGCTGATGGAGGCATTGAACGCGCAGGCTCAGACTGGCTACTTTCTGAAGACCTTCGCGCTGATTACCATCGTGATCGGGGTCGCCTCGGCTCTGGTCCTGTCCACCTACCGGCGCCGACCCGAGATCGGCATCATGCGCGCGATGGGGGCCGGGCGTGGCTTCGTCGTGGTCGTGTTCGTTGCACAGGGCGCGCTGGTGGGCCTGATTGGCGGCGTGACCGGCGCGGTGCTGGGGTATCTGGCGCTGTTACCCCTTCCGGGACGTGACGAGTTTCGGCCCGGCACTCTGCCGTTGGACATCACGCAGGGCTCGTACGGGCTGGCGATCACGCTCACGGTGCTCGGCGCCATCCTTGCCTCGATCCTGCCAGCGCGCGCGGCGGCGCGGGTCGATCCGGTCACCGCGATCGGCCAATGAAAACGCTTCTCGAGGCCCGCGAACTGGTCAAGACCTTCGGCGTGGGCGAAGCCGCAACCCATGTCCTGCGCGGGCTCTCGCTGACGTTGGAAGCGGGCGAGATGGCGGCGCTGCTCGGCCCGTCGGGGTCAGGCAAGAGCACGCTTCTGACCATCCTTGGCACGCTGATGAAACCCACATCGGGCTCCCTTAGGATGCTGAGGCAGGATCTGGTCGCCGCCGACGACGCCGCGCTGACCGAGTTCCGCAACCGCCACATTGGCTTCGTCTTCCAGTTCCACAACCTGTTGCCCGATTTCACCGCACTCGAGAACGTCATCTTTCCCACTGCCGTGCGGGAAGGGCGCGAGACGCCCGAGGCGCGGGCGCGGGGGCGCGATTTGCTCGTGCGAATGGGGTTGGAAAGCCGGATCGATTTCCCCTCAGCCAAACTCTCGGGCGGACAGAAACAGCGCGTCGCTGTCGCCCGGGCGCTGATGAACACGCCCGAACTGGTCCTGGCTGACGAGCCCACCGGCAACCTGGACCGCGCCTCGGCGATGCAGGTGATGGACCTGATCGGGGAGATAAACCAGGACCAGGGCACCACCTTCCTCATCTCGACGCACGACGAAAAGATCGCCGCGCGATGCCGAAGGCAGATCGTTGTGGGGGATGGTTTGGTGACGGGTTAGTAGAAGGGTGTCGCATTGCAACGCCATGTGCTCGGCGCCTTGTTAACCCTCAGGCGCGGCCACGTCGCATTGGCGAAAAACCTGATCGCCAAGGCAGCAGAAGTTTCCTTAACGCCAGATTCCGAGCCTCCTGGTAAGAACGTCAAGGTGCGACTGCTTCCTCGACCTTCTTCGAAAAAACATTGCGCATCCGCAGCGAAAGTCCGCTTCTCTAATCGGGCATTTGGGTCAAGCTCTTTTCCATTGTGACGCTCTCTTGGGATCTTTGTCACTCATCCGGGTCATGCTTCTCTTCGCAGTCGTGTTTGGCCCTCATGGTCGCGGGCCACTGCATGCATGTGTCGGAATGGCTGTGGAGCGCCCTGCTTTGTCTCGCGGTCTTTGGCCGCAGCGGACTTTTCGGCGTCATCCACGGACCTCGTCCGGTGAGGACGATCCCCTCGTGGTCGTTGAGGGTATCAGGTCATGCGATGCCCTCCGACGAGCCACGGCGGAACTCGGTGCCATCGATCCACATGCGATGCATGACGACAGCAAGTTTTCGCGCGACAGCGACGATGGCCCGGCGGCGGCCTTTCCGGGCATCAGGCGTAGGCCCCAGCTCTTGAGCCCCGATCCCGAGACCGCCCGCATCATCATGGCATTGGCTGCCGAATACACCGCCGATCGGACATCGGCATCACCTGCCTTCGAGATTCGACCGGGATTGTCCATCTCGTCCGACCGGTATCGTCGTGGCGTCAGGCCGAAATGGGCGGCCACGGTCCGTGACCTGGCGCACCGCGACGGATCGTCAACAGCCGCCCGGAAACATTTCGCGCCGCCAGAGCATCAACATTTCGGCGAAGAATATCGACCTCCGCGATGAAATTGGGATCAGTGTTTTGCTGCAATGCGGCAGTACGGGTTGAATTGCTGCACCGCAGCAACCATGTTCTACTCAAGAACAGCAGCCGGGCCATCCGGACGGAATTTAAGGAGATATACCATGGCTAAGAATGACATGAGCAATACGATGGGCGCTTTCCCCGTCGATTCGAAGGCAATGCAGGACGCGTTCCGCTCGCAGGCACAACTGGGCGAGCGGCTAAGCAAGGTCTATCTGGAAGCCGCCGAGAAGTCGGCCGAGACCTCCAACAAATGGATCAAGTCGACGCTCTCGAAGATGGGTGAGGTTTCGACCCTCAAGCAAGATCCCTCGGATTATGCCAAGTCGATGACCGACTTTGCTTCGGCCTCGGCCGAACTGGCCGCCGAGCACATGTCTTCCTACGGCGAGATCGCCAAGCGCGCGCAGGTGGACTCGGGCGAACTGATGATGGCCGCTGGCAAGGACATGTCCGCCGACGTGAGCGCCGCGATGCAGAAGGTCAGCAGCGAGGCGACCAGCGCTTCCAAGAAGGCCGTGACGGCCGACGCCAAGTAAGCGGCGACGGGCGGGGTTACTCGCTCGTTCTCAAAGTGCTCTTAGGCGTCTTCACTGCCGGAATCGCGGAACGGGCGCATCTTCGGATGCGCCCATTTTCGTTTGCCGCCGCCTGATCGTGCCGCGTTCGCACGGGCGTCATCGCGTCTATTTTAGCCGATCACGACCACGCCGTGAGGGTGACTGCCACCCACCGGTCGTGGGGCAGCCGCTCGGCGATGTTCGGCCAAGTATCCTTCGCCCTGCCATCGACCATCGGTTCGGGACCAACATCGGTCTGCTGATCCGGCGCGCAGCGAATGCAATCGAACCAACGAGTTGGAACTGTGACCGGTTATCGCCGGCCGAGTGCGGCGTCCCATTCCTCGCGCTTCGGCAGCGTCTCGAACGTGTGCTCGGGCGGTGGGGTGGAGACGGTCCATTCCAGCGTGTCGGCGTGCTCGTTCCAGTAGTTGTTCGCCGTGATCTTCCGCCCGTAGAGCAGCGTGTAGGCGATGATGCCGATGAAGAACAGGAACGACGCGAAGGCAAGGAACGCCCCCATCGAGCTGACCCAGTTCCAGTAGGCGAACGCCTCGGGATAGTCGATGTAGCGACGCGGCATGCCCTGACGGCCGAGGAAGTGCTGCGGGAAGAAGGTGATGTTCGAGCCGATGAACATGGTCCAGAAATGCAGCTTGCCCGCCCATTCCGGGTATTGCCGCCCGGACATCTTGCCCAGCCAGTAATAGATCCCCGCGAACAGCGCAAAGACCGCCCCCAGCGACATCACGTAGTGGAAATGCGCCACCACGTAGTAGGTGTCGTGGTAGATCCGGTCGACCGGCGCCTGCGCCACAACGATGCCCGTGACGCCCCCCGTGGTGAACAGGAAGAGGAACCCGAAGGCCCACAGCATCGGCGTTTCGAACGTAAACGGTGTCTGTAAGTCACCGGGTTTTCAGCTTGACGGCTGGAAATTCCAGGGGAGCAACTCGTCGATGCGGTTCTGCGGATGGCCGGCCGCGATCGCTTCGAGCGTAGATTTCAGAT
>SLKW01000038.1 GCA_007134405.1 Paracoccaceae bacterium | reverse complement strand
CCGCAGGCGCGGCGCCCGGCCCAACGCGAGGAAGGTTGTGCGGCACGCACAGCCTGACGAGAGGCGGGAGCCCGTGGCGGGCCTGCGCGGCGGAGCGGCCGGTGGCTTCGCGTATTTCGGGCAAGCTGAAGTCGGCGGCAGGCCCGCGGTCACGGCGCCTGGCGGTCCCGGGGCGTGACGCGCTGGACCGGGTCGCCTCCGGCGGCGCGGTCGTAGAGCAGGATCTCGCCCGCCTCGGTCACCACCACCAGCCAGTCGCGCGCCAGCGTCACCGCGGCGATCTGCGCCTCCGCAGGCAGGGTCACGTTCTCGGGCAGCGCCGGCAGCGGGGTGGGCGCGCCGCCCAGGCGGATGACAAGCAGCCCCACGATGGTTACAAGGCCCAGGATCATCACCAGCGTCAGCGTGGTGACCAGCCGTTTGAGAAAGCGCAACTCCGGCGGCGTTCCGGGATCGGGTGTATCGGGCATGACAGGCGACCTTTCGCTTCTTCGCATCGTCATCGGGGACGACCCGCCTGCGCGTCTGGATAAGGCGCTGGCGCGCGATGTGCCAGAGGCGGCGGCGCTGTCGCGCTCGCGGCTGGCGCGGCTCATCGCCGAGGGCGCGGTCAGCCGCGGCGGCGCGGCGCTCACCGATCCGCGCGCCCGCGTCGCACCGGGCGACGAGATCGCCATCGCGCTCGCCCCCGCCGCCGAGGTCGCAACCCGGCCCGAGCCGATCCCGCTGAACGTCGTCCAAGAGGATGACGATCTGATCGTCATCGACAAGCCCGCCGGCATGGTCGTCCACCCCGCCCCCGGCGCCGAAAGCGGCACGCTGGTGAACGCGCTTCTGCACCATTGCGGCGACCGGCTGTCGGGCATCGGCGGCGAGCGGCGGCCGGGCATCGTGCACCGCATCGACAAGGAGACCTCCGGCCTTCTCGTCGTCGCCAAGTCCGACCGCGCGCATCATGGCCTCGCCGCGCAGTTCGAGGCGCATAGCGTCGCGCGCCGCTACCGGGCCGTCTGCTACGGCGCACCCGACGCCGCCAATCCGCGGCTGCGCGGCGTCCGCGGCCTGCGCTTCGAGGCGGGCGGCGTCCTCAGGATCGAAAGCCGGCTCGACCGGCACCGCCACGACCGCCAGCGCCAGGCGGTCCATTTCGACCGCGGCCGCCATGCCGTCACCCGCGCGCGCGTCGTCGAAAGCTTCGGCGCGCCGCCGCAGGTGGCGCTGCTCGATTGCTGGCTGGAGACCGGGCGCACGCACCAGATCCGCGTGCATCTGGCGCATGCCGGCCACGCGCTGGTGGGCGACCCGGTCTACGGCCGCCCCCGGAAACTGGCGAAGGGCGCGCTCCCCGCCGGCGCGGCCGAGGCCGTCGCGGCCTTTCCCCGCCAGGCGCTGCACGCCGCCGAGCTGGGATTCGACCATCCGGTGACCGGCGCGCGCATGGCCTTCGAAAGCCCCCTGCCCGCCGATCTGGCCGCGCTTCTGGCCGCCCTGCACGGCTCCGGGGGCGGATGACAGGCGCGCAACCCTGCGTGATTTTCCTGAAATCTGCGATTTTCGGAGATCGAAATGCGCCGCCGCTGCGTTCATAGTAAAACACGAATGCGATGCGTTGCGTCGGCGCGCGGGTGCGACTATACCCCCCGGCCCGGCCCCGGCACGGCGCGCCGCGAGGAGGGAATGTGATGAAGGATTATGCCAATCTCCCGGCCCCCTCTCCCGAACAGGGGCTGAACCGCTATCTGCAGGAGATCCGGCGGTTTCCGATGCTGGAGCCGGAGGAAGAATACATGCTGGCCAAGCGCTGGGTGGACCATCAGGACACCGACGCCGCGCACAAGCTGGTCACCAGCCACCTGCGCCTGGCCGCCAAGATCGCCATGGGCTATCGCGGCTACGGCCTGCCGCAGGCCGAGGTGATCAGCGAGGCGAACGTCGGCCTGATGCAGGCCGTCAAGCGCTTCGATCCCGAAAAGGGCTTCCGGCTCGCCACCTACGCGATGTGGTGGATCCGCGCCTCGATTCAGGAATACATCCTGCGCTCCTGGTCGATGGTCAAGCTGGGCACGACCTCGGCGCAGAAGAAGCTTTTCTTCAACCTGCGCAAGGCCAAGGCCCGCATCGGCGCCATCGAGGAGGGCGATCTGCGCCCGGAAAACGTCAAGCAGCTGGCCAATGAGCTGTCGGTGACCGAGGAGGAGGTGGTGTCGATGAACCGCCGCCTCGCCGGCTCGGATGCCTCGCTCAACGTCACCATCGGCGGCGAGGACGGGTCGGGCAGCTGGCAGGACTGGCTGGAGGACGAGGATGCCGACCAGGCCGAGGCCTATGCCGAGCGCGACGAATTCCAGACCCGCCATTCCCTGCTGGTCGAGGCGATGGACGTGCTCAACGACCGCGAGCGCGACATCCTGACCGAGCGGCGGCTGAGCGAACCGGCGGTGACGCTGGAGGAACTCAGCGAGAAATACGGCGTCAGCCGCGAACGCATCCGCCAGATCGAGGTGCGCGCCTTCGAGAAGCTGCAGGAACGCATGCGCGTGCTCGCCCGCGACAAGGGCATCACCGTCCCCGCCTGACCCGGCCCCCGGCGCGGGTGCGCTTGCCCTCCACGGTTGCCCGCCGCGCGGGCATCCGCTATGGCCTCGGCCAAAGGCGGCAGAGGGATCGGGGCGCATGAGCCAGCGAAGCGACAGCGAAGGTACCGGCGCAACCGGCGCGATCAGCTATGCCCAGGCCGGGGTCGATATCGACGCCGGCAACGCGCTGGTCGAACGGATCAAGCCCGCCGCGCGGCGCACCGCCCGGCCCGGCGCGATGGCCGGGCTCGGCGGGTTCGGGGCGCTCTTCGACCTCAAGGCCGCGGGCTATTCCGACCCGATCCTCGTCGCCGCGACCGACGGCGTGGGCACCAAGCTGCGCATCGCCATCGACACCGGCCACCTCGAGGGCGTCGGCATCGACCTCGTGGCGATGTGCGTCAACGACCTCGTCTGCCAGGGGGCGGAGCCGCTGTTCTTCCTCGACTATTTCGCCACCGGCAAGCTCGAGGTCGCGGACGCGGCGCGCGTGGTCGAAGGCATCGCCGAGGGCTGCGCGGCGTCCGGCTGCGCGCTGATCGGCGGCGAGACGGCCGAGATGCCGGGCATGTACGCGCCGGGCGATTTCGACCTCGCGGGCTTCGCCGTCGGCGCGATGGAGCGCGGCGCCGACCTGCCGCAGGGCGTGGCCGAGGGCGACGTTTTGCTGGGCCTCGGCTCGGACGGGGTGCATTCGAACGGCTATTCGCTGGTGCGCGCCGTCGTCGCGCGCTCGGGCCTTTCCTGGGACGACCCCTGTCCCTTCGCCAAGGGCAGCCTGGGCGGGGCGCTGCTGCGCCCGACGCGGCTTTACGTGAAACCCGCGCTGGCGGCGATCCGGTCGGGCGGGGTGCGCGGGCTTGCCCATATCACCGGCGGCGGGCTGACGGAGAACCTGCCGCGCATCCTGCCGCAGGGGCTGGGCGCGGTGATCGACCTCGACGCCTGGACGCTGCCCACGGGCTTCGCCTGGTTGCGCCTGCAGGGCAGCCTCGAGGCCGCCGAGATGCTCAAGACCTTCAACTGCGGCATCGGCATGGTGCTGGTCGTGGCCCCGGACCGGGCCGAGGCGCTGGCGACCGACCTGCGCGCGGCGGGCGAGACGGTGCACACCATCGGCCGCGTCGAGCCGGGCGCCGGGGTGCGCTACACGGGCGATCTGTGAGCCGGCGCGTCGCGATCCTGATCTCGGGCGGCGGGTCGAACATGCTGGCGCTGGCGCGCAGCATGACGGGCGATCACCCGGCGCGGCCCTGCCTCGTGCTGTCGAACGACCCGGAAGCGGCGGGGCTGGCGAAGGCCGCCGCACTGGGCATCCCCACCGCCGCCGTCGATCACCGCCCCTTCAAGGGCGACCGCGCCGCGTTCGAGGCCGCGCTCCTGCCGCATCTGGAGGCCGCGCGCCCCGACATCATCGCGCTGGCCGGGTTCATGCGCGTGCTGACCCCGGACTTCGTCGCGCGCTTCGAGGGGCGGATGCTGAACATCCACCCCTCGCTCCTGCCGAAATATCCCGGCCTCGACACCCATGCCCGGGCGCTGGCCGCTGGCGATGCCGAGGCCGGCTGCTCGGTCCATGTCGTGACGCCGGATCTGGACAGCGGCCCGGTCCTGGGCCAGGCGCGCGTGCCGGTCCTGCCCGGCGACACGCCCGAAAGCCTGGCCGCGCGGGTGCTGAAGCAGGAACACGTCCTCTACCCCGCCGTCCTGCGCCGCTTCGCCGCCGGCGACCGGCGGCCGGTCCTGCTGGCGGGCTGAAGCGGCCCGGCGGGGCCGGCGCGCGCCCCCTCGGTCTGGCCTGATCGGCCGCCGGGGCGCATTTCCCGTTCCGAACCGTTGCGCAGCACCCCACCCACCGAACGTTGCGCCCGCTTCGGCCTTTTCGGCCGAAATCGCCGAAAGAGTCCTACGCGAGTCCTACGCGAGTCCTACGCGAGTCCTACGCTCTGTGCCGCCCGAAATCCCAGCAAAACAAGGCAAATGCCCCGATCCGCCCGCGCCACGTCAGCCACCCCCCGAACGCCCCGTCAAGGTTTCGTCAACCAACCGGCGACGAAGGGGCTGCGGGATCAGACCACCGCGAAGAGCGCCGCCGCCAATGCCAGCGCCGCGCCCACGCAAGCGAAGGCCAGGCTCCGCCGCCGATCCTGCCGCGAGGCCGCGCCGCCGCCGTAATCGAAGCGCTCGTAGACCACGTTGCGCATCGGCAGCCCCACGTCGAGAAGCGCGTCCGAGACCGACGTCACCATCCCCCCCGGCCCGCACATCAACGCCACCGTCCGCGCCGGATCCAGCCCCCCCAAAAGCTTCCGAAGCCGGTCATGATCGAGCCGCCCGACCTCGCCGGGCCAGCCCTCGCGGCCCTCCTCGCTGAGCAGCATTACCTTCAAATCAAGGGTTTTTTCGGCGGCGGCGATCTCGTCCATACAGGCGAAGTTCTCCGGCTGCCCGGCGGCATAGACCAGCCGCACCGGCCGCGTCTCGCCGCGTGCGACCATGTCGCGCAAGAGCCCCATGATCGGCGCGATCCCCACCCCGCCCGCGATCAGCAGGACCGCGTCGCAGGGATGCTCCTCCAGCGCGAATTCGCCGTAAGGGCCGTCGATGCCAATGGGCGTGCCGAGGGGCAATTCGCCGATCCGGTTGGTGAAATCGCCCGCCTCCTTGATGATCAGGCTCAGCCCCGGACGCCGGGGCGAATCGGCGATGGAAAACGGGTGATCGAACAGCGGAAACCGCCGCTCGCCCTCCGTCATCCAGACGAACTGGCCGGCATGATACGGAAGTTGCGGGGTCTTCGCCTGCGGCTGGATATCAAGCTCCCACATCCGGTCGGCAAGCTTTTCGACCGATTTCAACCGCCACGGCCGCGCATGCAACCGCCACCACCTCCAGCCGTAAAGCGTTGCAATCACGGCCAGAAGTGCCGCCCCCACCGCCCACCAGAGCGCCGGCACCGCGCCCAGCGCGCTGAACCGCCCGGTACTCAGCGCATGGTGCAGCCCGGCCACCGCGGCGGTGACGCCAAAGACGATATGGCTTCCCCGCCAGACCTCGTAGGTCACCGGCAAACGCTCGCGCAGGGCCGAGGTGAGCACCAGCAGCGCCAGCGCCACCAGCGCGACGATGCCGCTGCGGTAGTGCGGCAGCGTCAGATACGCCTGCAGCCGCACCCAGCCGCGCCCCGGATCATCCATCCAGGTCGGCAGCACATAGAGAAGAGGGTGCAGGATCAGCGCCAGGAGCACCCACCAGGCGGCGATCTTGTGAAAGGCCATGATCTTGTCGATCCCCAGCCGCCCCGAGGCCGCCTCGAACCGGCCGGAGGTCACGAATTGCACCGCCATCGCCGCCAGGCCCAGAAGCCCCAAAGCCGCGCCCGCCCGCTCCCACGGGTCGAGCGGCGCGACAAGCGCGGTCAGGGCCAAGGCAAGCGGCAGGATGCAGAAGACCAGATAGATCGCGGCCAGCGCCCCACCGGGCAACCGAATGGCCGAAAACAGGCGGCGGGCGGCGGGCGTTTCAGGCATCGGGACCCCTTCGTCTTGCTGCAAGGCGGCGTCGCCAGCATACTGCCCCGACGCCGCTGCCCGGATCAAGGTTGCCAGAAGGCCGATCTGCACGCATGATGCAAAGATTGACAGACGCGAATTTCCGGAGCTGCCGATGCCGCTTTCCTCCCTCCGCACCCGTTTCGTACTCGTTCTTGCGCTGTGCCTGGCCCCGGTCCCGGCGGCCCTGGCCGACGAGGAGCTGACCGGGCTGACCGAACTCGTCGAGAAATGGCTCGCCTCGCCGCATGGCGATTACGATTCGCTCTCGTTCACCTACTGGAACGAGGAGGGCGAGATACCGGTCAACTGCGCGCATTGCCATTCCGAGCCCTCGTTCGTGGCCTGGCTGGGCGCGGACGGAAGCGAGCCGGGCGTGGTCGAGCATCCGGGCGCGATCAACTCGCCAATCGGATGCGCCTCGTGCCACACTTCGGCGGCGCATGCGCTGGATGCGGTGAGCTTCCCGTCCGGCGTGACGGTCGACGGGCTGGGCTGGAACGCGGTCTGCACCGTCTGCCACCAGGGGCGGCAATCGACCGACCAGGTGATGCGCGCCGTCGAGGGCAAGGATCTGGACGAGGTCTCGGAGGAGTTGTCGTTTCTCAACATCCATTACGGCGTTGCCGCGGCGGTGATGCACGGCGCCGAGGTGCGCGGCGGCTTCCAATATCCGGGGCGCGACTATGCCGGGCGCTTCCAGCACGTGGCGGGCGCCGATAACTGCGTCGCCTGCCATGATGCGCATAGCACACAGGTCGAGGTGGACGGCTGCCTGAGCTGCCATCGCGGCGTCGACGACATCCGGGCGATCCGCACGCGTCACGGCGATTTCGACGGCGACGGCGATATCGCGGGCGGAATCCACGGAGAGATCCTGGGGCTGCAGACCCAGCTTTACGACGCGATCCGCACCTATGCCGAAGAGGTCGCGGGCGCACCCATCGTCTACACCGATGCGGGTTTCCCGTATTTTTTCAGGGACCTGCATGGCACGGGTGAGATTGCGCGTGAAGAGGCGATCTTCCCCAACCGCTACCAGAGTTGGACGCCCCGGCTCTTGCAGGCAGCCTACAACTACCAGGTCGCGAAGAAGGATCCGGGCGGCTACGTGCACAACCCGGCCTACATGCTGCAACTGCTGCACGACAGTCTGGAAAGCCTGTCCGAGCAGATCGACATCGACATGGGGCGGCTGAGCCGGCCGTGAGGGCGCGGGCGGGGTGCTGGCTGGCGCCGGAAACGGGAGAGACGCTTGCGCACGGGACGCTGATGGCGCGCGCGGCGGAGGCCCGGGTGGTCCTGCTGGGCGAGTCGCACGACCGGGCCGATCACCATCTCTGGCAATTGTCCGTCCTGGCCGGGCTCGCCGCGCAGCGGGAAGACCCAGCCGCAGACCTCGTCGTGGGGTTCGAGATGTTACCCGCCCGCGCCGATCCGGTGCTCGCCGACTGGGTCGCGGACCGGCTTTCGGAAGACGCGTTCCTGGAGCGCACGAACTGGGCCCGGGTCTGGGGTTTTCCGCCCGCGCTCTACCTGCCGCTCTTTCACTTCTGCCGGATGCACCGGGTGCCGATGGTCGGGCTGAACTGCGACCGCGACCTGGTGCGGAAGGTCGGGGCCGGCGGCTGGGAGGCGGTCCCCGAGACGGAGCGTGAGGAGATCACCCCTGCGGCCCCGGCAACGCCCGACTACCGCGCCTATCTCTTCGCGATGACCGGCGGGCGGCGCGAGGGCCGCGCGGCGCAGCACCCGATGGACCCCGCCTTTGACCGCTTCGTGCGGGCCCAGACAACTTGGGACCGCGCCTTCGCCTGCCGGATCGTCGCGGCGCGCGCGCGGCACGGATCCTCTGCGCCGCTTGTCATCGGCATCATCGGGCGCGGACATCTGGAACACCGCGGCGGCACCCCGCACCAACTGGCCGATCTGGGCATCCCGGACGCGACGATCCTGTTACCCGCCGACGCGGGCGCAGAGATCGCGCGGGGGATTGCGGACGCGGTCTTCGGCCTCAATGCGCCGGGGGCCTGAGGGCGGTCAGGTCGCGGCGGGGCGGTGGATGGCGGCGGTGACGTAATTGACCGACAGATCGCGTGGCGACAGCGACCAGGACCAGCGCACCGGGTTGAAGACCATCCCCTTGCGGTCCACCGGGTCGAGCCCCGCCTTGCGCAGCAGATCGTAAAGCTCGTCCGGAGTGATGAATTTCGCCCATTCATGCGTGCCCTTGGGCAACCAGCGCATGACATATTCAGCCCCGACGATGGCCATGACGAAGCTCTTGGCGTTGCGGTTGATCGTCGAGGTGATCATCAGCCCGCCGGGTTTCAGGAGCCGCCGGCAGGCCGTCAAATAGGCCAGCGGGTCGGCGACATGCTCGACAACCTCCATGTTCAGGACCGCGTCGAAGGTCTCGCCCGCTTCGGCCATCGCCTCGGCCGTCGTATGGCGGTAGTCGATGGCAAGGCCGGACTGTTCGGCATGCAGGCGCGCGACGGGGATGTTGCGCTCGGCGGCGTCGGCGCCCACCACCTCGGCGCCCAGCCGCGCCATCGGTTCGGACAGAAGGCCGCCGCCGCAGCCGATATCGAGGATGCGCAGCCCGGCGAACGGCATTTCGGCGGCCAGATCGCGATCGAACTCGGCCGCGATCTGGCCGGTAATGTAATCCAGTCGGCAGGGATTG
>SLKW01000423.1 GCA_007134405.1 Paracoccaceae bacterium | reverse complement strand
GAAGCGGTTCTTGACGGGCATGATCGGTCCTTTCTTCAGCTGAGGGGCATGCGCTGTTCGGCGAGCGTGGCGAACCAGCTGCTGCCGGCAGGGATGATGGCGTCGTTGAAGTCATAGGCCGGGTGGTGGCACTGGGCCGAGTCGCCGTTGCCAAGGAAGATATAGGCGCCGGGCCGTGCTTGCAGCATGAACGAAAAGTCCTCGGCCGGCATGATCGGGCGCGCCAGGCGGTCCACGTGGCCGGCGACGGCTTCGGCCGCCACGGCGGCGTATTCGGCGTTTTCGGCTGCGTTGACCGTGACCGGATAGCCGCGCTCGTAATGGATCGAGGCGCTTGCACCATAGGCCAGCGCCGTGGCGGAAACGAGCGCCTTGATCCGCTCCTCGGCCATGTCGCGCAAACCTTCATCAAGGCACCGGACGGTTCCCTTCAAGATGACCTCGTTCGCGATGACGTTCGAGGCGGTGCTGTCGGTATGGAAACTGCCAATGGTGAGGACAATAGCGTCCAACGGATCGGCGTTTCGCGCCACGATCGATTGCAGCGCGACCACAATGTGCGAGGCCGCCAGCGTGGTATCGATGGCGTTATGCGGCATGCCTGCATGCCCGCCCCGCCCGGTCACGGTGATCGTGAACTCGTCTGCCGAGGCCAGCATCGGGCCGGAGCAGATGGCGAATTGGCCGGGCGCAAGGCCAGGCATGTTGTGCAGGCCATAGACCTCCTGGATGCCGAACCGCTCGATCAAGCCGTCCTCGATCATCGCGCGCGCGCCGGCGCCGCCTTCCTCGGCGGGCTGGAAGATGACGACGACCGTGCCGTCGAAATTTCGCGTCTCGGCCAGCCATTGCGCGGCGCCGAGCAGCATGACCGTATGTCCGTCATGGCCGCAGGCATGCATCTTGCCCGCGGTTTGCGAGGCATGCGCCGCGCCCGTCGCCTCGTGGATCGGCAGGGCATCCATGTCCGCCCGTAGCCCCACGACGCGGCCCGAACCGGTGGCGCGGCCCCGGATCACGCCGACGACGCCGGTTTGCCCGATCCCCTCGACCACCTCGTCGCAGCCGAACGCGCGCAGCCGACCGGCGACGAGGCCGGCGGTTCGGTGTTCCTCGTAGCTCAGTTCGGGGTTCTGGTGCAGGTCGCGGCGCCACTCAGTCAGCGTCGGGTGCAGGTCGGCAAATCGGTTCTTGACGGGCATATCGGGCCGGACTCTTGGGATGCGGTGCCCCGTGTCATCGCGCGAAGTGCGTCCGAGGGCAAGGCCCGGTCGAAATCGGGGAGGCGCAGCTTCGGCCCGCCGTTCCGTGGGGGCGATGCACAACACACAGGCCAACCTGTCGCTTTTCTGCAATGCCGCACGACGTGCTCGGGATTTGACTTGCCGGGTCGGGCGATTGTTGTAAAGGTAGCGCCAACGCGAACCCGAAAACGGGCGCCCAACAATAACAATTCCCTGGGGAGGGATGCATGCCCGATGGGGCCGTGCCCGTTCTTGATGTAAAGAACCTCAAAACCGTGTTTCGTACACGTGCAGGCGACATTCATGCCGTCAATTCGGTCAGTTTCAGCCTGAAACCCGGCGAGTTGCTCGGCGTCGTTGGCGAGTCCGGCTCGGGCAAGTCGGTGACGATGATGTCCCTTCTGGGCCTCCTGCCGTCGCCGCCCGCCGAGGTGCGCGAGGGCGAGGTTCTGCTGTCTGGCCGCGACCTGCTGAAGGCAACGCCGGAGGGGCTGCGCAAGGTGCGCGGGCGCGAGGTGGGCTTCGTCTTCCAGGACCCGATGACCAGTTTGAACCCGGTCTTCACCGTGGGTTTCCAGATCATGGAGCCCTTGCGCAAGCACATGGGCATGGACCGCAAGCGCGCCCGCGACCGCGCCGTGGAGCTTCTGGAACTGGTCGGCATTCCCGACGCGCGGCGAAGGCTGAAGGATTTCCCGCACCAGTTCTCGGGCGGGATGCGGCAGCGGGTGATGATCGCCATCGCGCTGGCCTGCGACCCCAAGGTTCTGATCGCCGACGAGCCGACGACGGCGCTCGATGTCACGATCCAGGCGCAGATCCTGGAACTGGTGAAAGAGTTGCGCCAGCGTCTGGGCATGGCGATCATCTGGATCACGCACGACCTGGGCGTCATTGCGGGCATCGCCGACCGCGTGGCAGTCATGTACGGCGGTCAGATCGTCGAGCACGGCCCGGTACGCGAGGTTTTCGCCGATGCCGCGCATCCCTACACGCGGGCGCTTCTGCAGACCGTCCCCAAACTGCGCGAGCCGCGCGCGGACAAGCTGCGCGTGATTGAGGGCCAGCCGCCCATCCTGGGTCGGCAACCCACCGCCTGCCCCTTCCGCGCGCGCTGTCCGCATGTCTTTGACCGCTGCCACCGCGAAAACCCGCCGCGCCGCCCCATCGGCAACGACCACGACACCGCCTGTTTCTGGAATCACCGAACGGGGAATCCGATATGAGTGGCGGGCGCAAGAAACTGGTCGAGGTGCGGAACCTGAAGATGCACTTCCCGATCGTCGGCGGGCTTCTGCGCCGGCAGGTGGGGGCGGTGAAGGCGGTGGATGACGTCACCTTCGACATCTACGAAGGTGAGACGCTGGGGGTGGTGGGCGAATCCGGTTGCGGAAAATCAACCTGCGGGCGCGCTGTGCTGCGGCTCTATGACATCACCGCAGGCTCGATCAAGATCGACGGTACCGAGATCGGCAAGATGAGTCAGACGCAGCTCCGCAAGCTGCGGCCGACCATGCAGATGGTGTTCCAGGATCCCCAAGCCTGCCTCAATCCACGCATGACGGTGGCCGCGATCATCGCCGAGCCGCTGGAAGAACATGGCAAGCTCTCGGGCAAGGACCGGTTGAACCGCGTTTATGAGTTGATGGATGCGGTCGGGCTGAACCGCAACTTCGCCAACCGCTACCCGCACGCCTTTTCGGGCGGTCAGAGGCAGCGCATCGGAATCGCGCGGGCGCTGGCGCTGAACCCGAAATTCATCGTCTGCGACGAGCCGATCGCGGCTTTGGACGTGTCGATCCAGGCGCAGGTCGTCAACCTGCTGGAGGAATTGCAGGACCGCTTTGGACTGACTTACATGTTCATCAGCCATGACCTGAGCATGGTCAAGCACATCGCCGACCGGGTGGCGGTGATGTATCTGGGCAAGATCGTCGAACTGGCCCCGCGCGAGGCGCTCTACACGAACCCCCTGCACCCCTATACCGAAGCGCTGATGTCGGCCGTGCCCGAGCCCGATCCGGCGATCGAGGCGCGCGTTCAGCGCATCATCCTCAAAGGCGACGTCCCCTCGCCCGCCAATCCACCCAAGGGCTGCAATTTCTGCACCCGCTGCCCGAAGGTGATGGATATCTGCCATAAGATCGACCCCGAGTTTCGCGAGATCGAGCCGGGGCATTTCGTGGCCTGCCACCTGCACGACGCCACGATGCCAAAGACAAGAACGAGCGCGGACCAAACCGGCGCCGCCCCGAGGCCTGAGCATATCCAACAAGGAGAGAATGCATGAAACGCAGAACGAAATTGATGGGCGCGGTCGCGGCCCTGGCGCTGGTCCCGGCCTTCGCCATGGCCGAGGAGCGCGAGCGCGGCTCGAGCGGCCATCTCAACATCATCTACTGGCAGGCGGTCTCGACGATGAACGTCTTCCTGTCGGGCGGCACGAAAGAGATGAACGCGGCCTCGATCGTGCTGGAGCCGCTCGCGCGGTTCGACAACGAGGGCGAGTTGGTCCCCTGGCTGGCCGAAGAGATCCCCACCATCGACAACGAGGGCGTCAGCGAGGATCTGAAGACCATCACCTGGCGGCTCAAGGAAGGCCTAGTCTGGTCGGACGGAACCGACGTGACCGCCGATGACGTGGTGTTCACCTATGAATACTGCACCCATCCCGAGGGTGGCTGCGCCTATCGCGACCGGTTCGCCGGCATCGAAAGCGTCGAGGCCGAGGACGAGCGCACCATCAAGATCACCTTCGAGGATGCAACGCCGAATCCCTACCTGCCCTTCGTGGGCGCGGGCTCGCCGATCATCCAGAAGGCGCAGTTCGAAAACTGCATGGGCGCGCGTGCACCCGAATGCACCAACGAGAACTTCGCTCCGATCGGCACCGGCCCCTACAAGGTCGAGAATTTCCGCCCCAATGACGTCATCGAATTCGTCATGAACGAGAACTACCGGGTGGAAAACCAGCCCTATTTCGAAACCATCACCTGGGCCGGCGGCGGCGATGCCGCGGGCGCGGCGCGCGCGGTCTTCCAGACCGGCGAGATGGACTATGCCTGGAACCTGCAGCTCGCCCCCGAAGTGATCGCGCAAATGGAAGCCGGCGGTCGCGGCGAGCTTCTGGTCGATTTCGGCCCGCTGATGGAGCGGATCGAGATCAACTTCACCGATCCTTCGCCGAACCTGCCGGAGGGCGAACGCTCCACCCGCCAGCACGAGCACCCGATCCTCTCGGACATCCGCGTGCGTGAAGCGCTCTCCCGCGCCATCGACCGCGAGCTGCTGACCGAGATCGGCTTCGGTCCGATGGGTATGGCGACCTGCAACTTCATCGTCGCCCCGCCCGCCATGGCCTCGACCAACAACGACGATTGTCTGGTGCAGGACATCGACCGCGCCAACGAGCTTCTGGACGAGGCCGGCTGGGAACGCGGCGCCGACGGCATCCGCACCAAGGACGGCCAGCGGCTGGAGCTGCTGTTCCAGACCTCGACCAATGCCGTGCGCCAGGACTTCCAGGCGCTGATCCAGCAGTGGTGGCGCGAGATCGGCATCGACACGCGCCTGCGCAACATCGATGCGGGCGTCTTCTTCGGCTCGGACCCGGGCAGCCCGGACACCTATCTGAAGTTCTACGCCGACGTACAGATGTACGCTTCGCTCTTCGAAGGGACGGATCCGACCCCGCACCTCGAGCAGCGCCGTTGTGGCCGCGAGCCGAAGCCCGAGACCCAGTGGCAGGGCCAGAACATCAACCGCTACTGCAACGAGGAGTATGACGCACTCTGGGCCGAACTGAACCGCGAGCCCGAGCCGGCACGCCGCGAGGAACTGGTGATCGCGCTCAACGACATTTTCGTGCAGGACTATGCGCATCTGCCGCTGGTTGCCCGTGGCCGGGTTTCGGCCAAGGCGACGACGGTGGGCGGCAACATCATGAACGTCTGGGATTCCGAGCATTGGAACCAGGCTGAATGGTACCGGATCGAGGAGTGATCCGCCGCTGATCGCCCGCCCCGATCCAACGGGGCGGGCCTTCCTTTCGACCACCGCCCAATCCGCGGGGGCTAGACGATGTTCACCTACACCTTGCGGCGCCTCGCGTTTGCCGTTCCGACCGTGCTGGTCATCAGCCTGATCGTCTTCCTGATGCTCGACATGGCGCCGGGCGATCCGACGGCAAGCCTGCCGCTGACCATCCCGCCCGAGGTGCGCGAGCAGATCCGCGCCGCGCTTGGCCTCGGCGAGCCGGTTATCGTCCGCTATTTCAGGTGGCTGCAAATGATGGCGGTGACCGAGCCTCTGCACATGATCGCGGCAGCGACGGGCTGGGACATCGCGCCTGCCGGGCCGCGCATCCTGTCCTGGCAGACCCGCTCGCCGGTGGGCGACATCATCATCCAGCGCATCCCGCAGACGCTCTGGGTGGTGGGGCTCGGCTACCTCTTCGGCATCCTGATCGCGGTGCCGATCGGGGTGATCTCGGCCTACAAGCAGTATTCCTGGTTCGACCAGATCGGCACCTTCGTGTCGATGGTCGGCTTTTCCGTGCCCACCTTCTTCACCGGCGTCGTCTTCATCCTGATCTTCTCGGTCTGGCTGGGCTGGTTCCCGTCAATGTACGACACGACCTTGCGCGTCACCGACTGGGACAGCTTCATGCGCCAGGTGCGCCAGATCGTCATGCCAGTCGCGGTGCTCGCGCTCTTCAACGCCAGCCAGATCAGCCGTTTCATGCGCGCCTCGATGCTCGACAACCTCAATCAGGACTACGTGCGCACCGCCCGCGCCAAGGGCTTGCGCGAACAGACCGTGGTGCTGGTCCACGTTCTGCGAAACTCGATGATCCCGGTAGTGACGGTTATCGCCATAGGCATTCCCACGGTCTTCACCGGGGCGATTATCACCGAGCAGATCTTCCGCGTGAACGGGCTCGGTGACGCGCTGATCCGCGCGATTTATGTCAGCGACTGGCCCATGGTGCAGACCATCACCTTCATTTTCGCCATCCTCATCGTGCTCTTCAACCTGATCGCCGACGTGCTCTACGGCATCCTCGATCCGAGGATCCGCTATGACTGACGCCTCGATGCCGCCCCCGGCCGCCCCACCGAAACCGTCCGCGCCGCCGCCACCGCCGAGTAGGCCCCCGTCCTCCGCCGACGATGTGCATGACCTGCGCCCGCCGCGGAACCAGTGGTGGGACGTCTGGGACCAGTTCAAGACCCACAAGGGCGCGATGGCGGGGATGCTGGTCTTCGTCTCGATCATCCTGTTCGTCACCGTGGGGCCCTGGATCTGGCAGGTTGATCCCGGCCTCATCGACATCCGCTCTCGCAACCTCGGCTCCAGCTGGACGCACCCGATGGGCACCGACCAGCTTGGCCGCGACCTTCTCGCGCGAATGATGTACGGTGGCCGGGTTTCGGTCGCGGTGGGGCTGATGGCGATGCTGCTCGGCATCGTGCTCGGCACGCTGATCGGGGTCCTTGCAGGCTATTTCAAGCTGCTCGACGCGCCGCTGATGCGCACCACCGACCTCTTCCTGGCGCTGCCGCTGCTGCCGCTGCTGCTGATCCTGGTGGCGCTCTTCCGCGACGTGC
Source organism: Paracoccaceae bacterium (assembly GCA_007134405.1). Classification (GTDB taxonomy): domain Bacteria; phylum Pseudomonadota; class Alphaproteobacteria; order Rhodobacterales; family Rhodobacteraceae; genus Pararhodobacter. Next base: position 2,045 of record SLKW01000423.1, on the reverse strand, counting down.
TCGAAGGGGTCTTCGGCCAGGCGATGGGTGTCTTCACGCTGATCGTGGTCGCCATCGCCATCACCAGCTGGATGCAGACCGCACGGATCGTGCGCGGCGACGTTCTGGCACTGAAAGAGCGCGAATTCGTGCTCGCCGCCCGTTCGATCGGCACGCCCTCGCGGCGGATCAACACCCGCCACATCCTGCCCAACGTCATGTCGCCGATCATGGTCTCGGCGACGCTGGGCATCGCCTCGGCGATCATCACCGAATCGGCGCTGTCCTTCCTCGGCCTCGGCTTCCCGCCCGATTTCCCCACTTGGGGGCGTATTCTCTACGACGGGCGCGACTGGATCGAGCAGTACCCGGCCCGCGTCGTCTGGCCCGGCGTCTTCATCTCGCTGACCGTGCTCAGCGTGAACTTCATCGGCGACGGTCTGCGCGACGCGCTCGATCCCCGTATCCGCGGCCGCTGAAACCCGCGACTTGACGCTTGCGACGGCGCGGGCGGGTGCGCCGGCCGCAACGCCCGTTAGGGTTTCCCGCGCCCGGCGAGCAAGGCTTCCGTCCAATGCTTTCGTTGTGGTTAACGAGGCGGAATTGAGTGCGTTTTTTCAACAACTTGCAAAACGGTCCAAATTTGGACCGCCTTGCCGGGCTCAGCCGTCCTGCGCCAGTTTCTCGATCAGGTCGCGGAATTGTGGTGTCTGGTAGCCGTACTGCGCCCCGGCCGCGACCAGATCCTCCGTTGGCCGCGTTCCGGCCAGCGCCAGCGCCCAAAGGATCGACGACCGGTTGCCCGAGGCGCAGTATGCCAGCACCTTGCCGCCGCCCTCGATCGCCGACCGCTGCGCGGCGATGTGGTCCATCGTCAACCCACCGCCGGGCATAGGGTTCACGACCAGCGTCAACCCCGCAGCCTCGATCGCAGGGCGCAGCGCCTCGACATGCAGTTCGGGCGGTACCTCGCCATCGGGCCGATTGCAGACCACCGTGTCGAACCCCGCCGCGGCAATGTCCGGGATGTCCTCGGGCGCGATCTGCGGCGAGACGGCGTAAGCATCACTGAGCGGTCGAATATCCATGATCTGTCGAATCCCGTTCCTCAAGAGCGCTGCAGCGCGGTCCCGGCGCTTTCCAGCCGCTGACGCACCGCAGGTGCCGCCAGCATACCGAGGATCATGGCCGCAAGAAAGACCGCCCCGCCGAAACCGCCCCAGCTGATCGAGGCCACCGCCGGTCCCGGACAAAGCCCGGCCAGCCCCCAACCCATTCCAAAGATGACCGAGCCGACGACCAGGTTGCGGTCGATCTCGCTGCCCGGCTTGCCGGGCAAAGTTCCGCCCAGAACCGGCCTGGCGCGGCGCGCGGCGATGTTCCAGGCAACCGCCATCGGCAGGATCGCGCCACCCAGAACGAAGGCCAGCGTCGGGTCCCAATCCCCGAAGATGTCGAGCCAGCCCTGCACCTTCTCGGTATTGGTCATGCCCGAAACCAGCAGGCCCGCGCCGAAAAGCCCGCCAGCGAAAAAGGCAAAAAGATTGCGCAACATGTCAGATCACCCCCAGGACGTGACGAAACAGAACGACGCTCAAGCCGCCTGCAAGAAGATAGAACACCGTGGCCCCGATCCCGCGAAGCGAAAACCGCGAGATCCCGCAAACCCCATGTCCCGAGGTGCAGCCATTCGCGATACGGCTTCCCAGCCCGACCAGAAGACCCGCCGCGATGACCACCGCAAGGTTTCCTGTCAGGTTCGTCGAAACTTCGACCGTGTAAAGCGGCAGCATCAGCATCGGCACCAGCACGAGCCCCGCGATGAAGGCCGCGCGTTCCGCCCAGTTGCTCCAGCCCGAACGATCGGCAAGACCGCCGACAATTCCCGAGGCGCCCATGATCCGGCCATTGACCAGCAGGAACATCGCCGCCGCAGAGCCGATCATGAGGCCGCCGACGAGGCCCCAAATCCAATCCATTTCCATGTCAGTTTCCCGTTTCCGTCCGGCATTCCGCCGGTTTCATATTCCTGCCCCGTCGCCGGGGACGGGGCCTTCTGTTCAGCG
>SLKW01000151.1 GCA_007134405.1 Paracoccaceae bacterium | reverse complement strand
GGGGTGATGATCGGGGTGAACCTGCAGACCTCGTTCCTGACACCGCCTTTCGGGTTCTCGCTCTTCTATCTGCGAGGGGTGGCGCCGAACTCGGTCTCGACGATGATGATCTATCGCGGCGCGGTGCCCTTCGTCGGATTGCAGATCCTGGCCATCGCGCTTCTGTTCATGTTCCCCGGCATCGTGACCTGGCTGCCCTCGGTCCTGTTCTGAGGCGGCGCGCGGCTTGACAAGCGCGGCCCGTCCGGCAATGCCGGTCGGGACGCGAGAGAGTGCGATATGCCCGAGATCCTTGTTCTGAACGGACCCAACCTGAACCTGCTGGGCACGCGCGAGCCCGCCACCTACGGCCGCGCCACGCTCGAGGACGTGCGCGCGCTTTGCGAGGCGGCCGGAGAGCGCCACGGTTTCGGCATCGACTTTCGGCAGTCGAACCATGAAGGCGCCCTGATCGACGCGCTGCACGAGGCGCGGGCGCGGCATGCCGGCGTCGTGCTCAATGCGGGCGCCTATACGCATACCTCGGTTGCCCTGCGCGACGCGATCAGCGCCATCGGCCTGCCGGTGGTCGAGGTGCATCTGACCAATATCCATGCCCGCGAGGCGTTTCGCCACCGGTCGCATATCGCGCCGGTGGCCCTGGGCATGATCTGCGGCTTCGGCCCGCAGGGCTACGCGCTGGCCATCGACGCGCTCGGCGCGCATCTGGCCGGCGCAAGCTGAGCGCGCGGCGCGCAGTGCGGACAATTTGACCGGTCACGCCGGCCGTTAGTCTGCCCTTAACACTGGCTCCTGCATCTTCCGCGTCGGTCCGTCCGATTGCTTCAGAAAGGTGCAAGTATGACCATTTCGTCCTCGCTCAACGCCGGGGTCACCGGGTTGAACGCCAACGCCACCCGGCTGGCGGCGATCTCCGACAACATCTCGAACTCGGCCACCGCGGGCTACAAGCGGGTGCAGACCTCGTTCCAGTCGATGGTTCTGGGCGATACCGGGGCGGGCAGTTATTCGGCGGGCGGCGTGCGCGCCTCGACCATGCGGCTGATCGAGGAGAACGGCACGCTGATCTCGTCGAACAACCCCACGGACCTGGCGATCAAGGGCCGCGGGTTTCTGCCGGTGACGACCGAGGCGGCGATGAGCAGCGGCGGGCCGCTGCCGATGTACATGATGACCACGGGCTCTTTCCGGCCCGATGCGTCGGGGACACTGCGCAACGAGTCGGGCATGGTGCTGCTGGGCGTTCCGGTGGGTACGGACGGCACCGTCCCGACCTTTCCGCGCGACAGCATGGGCGGGCTGCGGCCGATCCAGATCCCGATGAACCAGTCCGACCATCAACCGACCGGGCGCATCTCCCTGGGCGTGAACCTGCCCTCGACGCGGACGGTGGCCGGCGCGGCGGACGACCCGATCGAGATGGCGGTGGAATATTACAACAACCTCGGCATGTCCGACCGGCTGAACGTCAGCTTCGAGCCGAACGTGCCGGCGGAGGGCGAGCCGGCGTCGAACAGCTGGACGCTGCGGATCTTCGACACCGATGGCGAGACGGAGCTTGCGACGCACGTGCTGCAGTTCGGGGCCGGTGCCGCGAATGGCGGGCGCCTGCTGTCGATTGACGGCGATACGGAGGCCACGGGCGAGATCGCGGTCGAGGCGGTGCGCGGCGGCGACGTCCAGCCCATCGCCATCAATCTGGGTCGCCTGGGCGAGCCGGGCGGGATGAGCCAGCTTGGCGATCGATTCCAGCCGGCGTCGATCACCAAGGACGGGGCCCCGATTGGGGCGCTTGCCGCAGTCGAGGTCGATGCGAAGGGGATGCTGAACGCGGTCTACGACAACGGCACCGTCCGCACCCTGGCCAAGGTGCCGGTGGTCGATGTGCCCAATCCCAACGGCCTGGCGATGCTGTCGGGTCAGGTCTACCGCACGACGAAGGAAAGCGGCGCGTTCTTCCTGTGGGATGCCGGCGACGGGCCGGTGGGCACGGTCGAGGGCTTCGCGCGCGAGGAATCGGCAACCGACGTGGCGCATGAACTGACGCAGATGATCCAGACCCAGCGCGCCTATTCGTCGAACGCCAAGGTGATCCAGACCGTCGACGAGATGCTTCAAGAAACCACCAACATCAAGCGCTGACCAGGGCGCCACAAGCCGGAGCTAGGACATGGGCATCAGCATCGCGATGAATTCGGCGGTCTCGGGGCTGACCGCCGCGGCGCGCGGCGTTCAGGTCGCGTCGAGCAACATCGCCAATGCGATGACCGAAGGCTATGCGCCGCGGAAACTTCAGCTGGGCACCGCGGTGGTCGGCGGCCAGGGCGCCGGCGTGCGCGTCCTGGGGATCGAGCGGCAGGTCGACCCGGTCCTGACCGGCCTTGTCCGGCAGGCCGGCGCCGACCGGGCGGGGGCCGATGCCACGGCGCGGTTCTGGTCCGAGCTGGAAACGGCGATCGGGGCGTCGGACGATCCCTTCGCGCTGGCCGGGCGTCTGGCGACTTTCGAGAATGCGCTCATCTCGGCGGCGAACCGGCCGGACATGGACCAGCGCCTGGCGGCCGTCAGCACCGCCGCCGGCGCGCTGGTGCAGGAGTTCCAAACGCTGGAGCGGCATGTCCAGCAGGCCCGGTTCGACGCCGACCGCGCCATCGCCCGCGAGGTGGCCGAACTCAACGACGGGCTGTCGCGCATCGCCCGGCTGAATGGCGAGATCGTGAGCCTCAGCGCATCCGGGGAGCCGCCGCTGGCGCTGATCGACGAGCGCCAGACGCTCATCACCCGAATGGCCGAGATCGTTCCGCTGCGCGAATACGTCTCGCCCGAGGGGCGCAGCGTGCTCTACACCGAGGGCGGGCAGCTCTTGCTCGATGTGATGCCCTCGGCCGTGGGCTTTACCCCGGTGAATGCGGTCGAGGCCGGCATGAGCCGGGAAAACGGTCTCTCGACGCTGACTTTCAATGGCCGGCCGGTTACAAATCCGGGCGAGGGCGGGGCCTTCGGCGGCGGACGTCTGGCTGCGCTGTTCGAGGTGCGCGACACGCACGGCGTCGCCGCGCAGGCCGAACTGGACCGGATGGCCGGCGACCTCATTGCCCGGTTCGCGGCGGATGAGATTGAGCCCGACGCGCCTGGCGCGCCCAGATTGTTCCATGAGTTCAGCCCCAATGGTGAACCGGGCCTTGCCGGACGCCTGAGGCTAAACGAACTGGTCCAGCCCGACGCGGGTGGTCAACTCTGGCGCCTGAGGGAAGGTCTTGGCGCGGACGAGAACGATCCGCGCGGTCCGGTCGGCGATGCCAGCCAGATCAACCGCTGGATCGAGGCGCTGCAAGCGCCGTTCTCGACCCAGCCCGGTGAGACCAAGGTAAGCTATCGCGACTCGCTCGGCCGCTCGATTTCCGCGATCAGCCAGGCCCGGCAGGGCGCCGAGGATCGGCAGAGTCATGCCTCGGCCCGCGCTACGGAACTGCACGAGCGCGTTCTGGCCAAGGGTGTCGATACCGACGCCGAAATGCAGCGGCTGGTCCTGATCGAACAGGCCTATGCCGCCAATGCACGCCTCATCCAGGTCGCCGACCAGATGCTGCGCCGCCTGATGGAGATCTGAGCATGAGCTGGGCAACCCTCGGCACGCTGGCGCTGCCGTTTCACCTGCAACGCACGGGCGTGCAGGCGCGGCAGGATCTGGCGCGCCATAGCCACGAGTTGACCACTGGCCAGGTCGCATCGCCGGCGCGCCATCTGCGCGGCGATATCGGCGCGCTGCATTCGATCGAGAACCGGCTGGTGCGGATCGACGGCTTCCAGAACGCGCTCAAACAGACGGTGACCGCCTTCGATCTGGCGCAGGAATCGCTGAACAAGGTTGCGCGCGCGGGTGATGACCTGGCCAAGAAGCTGGTGCTGACAGCGCAATCTGTGGCCGGACCGGCGGCGCGCACGGTGGCCGCGCAGGCGGCGCGCAGCGCGCTCGAGGAGACGATCTCAGCGCTGTCGCTCAATGTCGCCGGGCGGTCGATCTTTTCGGGCGTGCATTCGGATCGCGTGCCACTGGCCTCGGCCGAGACGCTGCTTGCGGAACTGGGCGCCGCCGTCGATGGCCAGACCACGGCGGACGCGGTCATGAACGCGCTGAGCGACTTCTTCGACGATCCCGAGGGCGGATTCGCGACCATCATCTACCGCGGCGGTGCGCCGGCAGTGGGCGGGGCGCTGGACGATGGCCGGCCCGGTCCCGCGCTGCCGACGGCGGATGACCCGGCGCTCCGACGGCAGATGATGTCGATGGCGATGGTGGTCCTGCTCGACAATGGCGCGCTCACGCTCGATCCGGGTCAGGAAGGCATCTTGCAACAGCGCGCGATGACCGGCCTTCTGGAAAACGGCCCGGCGCTGGCGGCCCTGCAGGCGCGCGTGGGCGATGTGCAGGCCGAGCTCGATGAGCGTCAGATCCGCCTGTCGATCGAGCGTGATCGGCTTGAGGTCGCGCGGAGCGACATGATCAGCGTCGATCCCTACAAGGCCGCGATGGCGCTCGAGCAAAGCCGTGTTCAGCTTGAATCGATCTACGCCGTCACCGCGCGGATCGCGCGCCTGTCGCTGACCGAGTATCTGCGATGATCCGCGCGCTTCTGGGCGTATTCCTGGTCATGCTGATTGCGCTGCCCGCCGCGGCGCAGATCCGGCTGAAGGACCTTGTCGAATTCGACGGCGTGCGTGGCAACGATCTGATCGGCTACGGTCTGGTGGTGGGATTGAACGGGACCGGCGACGGGATCCGCAACTCGCCCTTTACCGAAGACATCATGGCCAACATCCTCGAGCGGTTGGGGGTGAACGTCGCGGGCGAGCAGTTTCGGCCCCGCAATGTCGCCGCCGTGCTGGTCACCGCCACGCTGCCACCCTTTGCGCGCGCGGGCTCGCGGCTCGATGTCACCGTCTCGGCCATCGGGGATGCCTCCTCGCTTTTTGGGGGCACGCTGGTGATGACGCCGCTCAATGGCGCCGACGGACAGATCTATGCGGTTGCGCAGGGCGCGGTCATCGCCGGCGGTGTCGCGGCGCGCGGTCAGGCGGCCGAGGTCGTGCAGGGTGTGCCCACCGGCGGGTCCATCCCCGGCGGCGCGCGGGTGGAGCGCGAAGTCGAGTTCGAGCTGGCCTCGCTGAACCGGGTCCGGCTTGCCCTGCGCGAGGCCGATTTCACCACAGCACTTCGCGTCGAGAACGTCATCAACAATGAATTCGGTCGCGCGGTCGCGGTGATGCAGGATGCCGGTACCGTGGTCGTGGACATCGCCCGCACCGATATGCCGACGCCGGCGCACGCGCTCAGCCGGATCGAAAACCTGGTGATCCGCCCTGGCGCGCGGGCGCGGGTGGTCGTGGACCAGCGCTCGGGGACGATCGTGATGGGCGAGGACGTGCGTATCAGTCGCGTTGCCGTCGCTCAGGGCGGGCTGACGCTTCGGGTTGAAGAACAGCCGCTTGTCGCGCAGCCGAACCCCTTTGCCGAGGGCGAGACCGTGGTCGTGCCGCGAACACGCGCCGAGATCGAGCGGGCGCCGGGGACGGCGCTGGCGCAGGTGTCGGGCGCGACTTCGCTGGCCGAGGTCGTCGCCGGCCTCAATGCCCTTGGCGTGGGCCCGCGCGACATGATCGACATCCTCAATACGATCAGCGCCGCGGGCGCGCTGCACGCCGATCTGATCGTGCGCTGATCGGAACCGGCCCAAACGCAACGGAAATCCCGCATCTTGGGCGTCACGCGGTGCAGACATCCCGGGCGCAGGTTGCCATAATGGGGCAACGCGTAACCGAGGGACACGACCATGCCAACCGCCCAGCTGTTTACAGAGCCGCAGGTCCAGGCCGCCTACGAGGCCGCCGAGATCGAGCGCCACCGCGTGCATGTCTTTCCGCACCCGCTTTGGGATCACGGCGAACGGGTGCAGCTGCATGTCTACGAGGACCCGCTGGACACGCCCGACTTCTTCGTGGAATTCAACGACCCCTTGAGCGATGTTTTTCGCAACGGGCTCGGCAAGGTCTTGGCGCAGATCGCCGAGCGCTTCGAGACGCCGGAGGTCGTTGCGGCCGAGGCGGCGCTCGAGATCGAATTCGAAGGCTTCTGGATGGACCGTGACCGCATCGAGGAGGCTTTCATGAAGCGCATGCTGGTCGTGACCGGCTGGAGCTACGTGGCACCGGATGGGCAGCACCGGCGCGAGGGTTTCGGACCGCCGGCCGAAGACCGCGCAGGTCGCTGAGCGCGCGCCGGATAAGGGAGCCCCGCGTCAGAAGGGGAATGTGCCGGTCAGCCAGCCTGACGGGAGCCGGACAGCCAGCACGACGCGCAGCGCATGCATCAGCGCCCAAAGCCCGGCGACCAGGCCCAGGGCGGGCAGCCAGGGCGCGTCGAACCGCAGCCGCAGCAGCGCCGGGACGAAGAGCGCCGTCGCCAGCGGCATGCCCAGCAGCACGATCAGGACGCCATAGCCCAGCACCCAGGAAAATATGCCGAGGCTGCGGCGAATCCCCTCGCGCGTTCGTTCCTCGGCCTCGAGACCGATATCGGCGGTGTTCACGCCCTCCTCCGCCGGGGCCAGGAGCTTGCGCCGAACCAGCTGCCGGCCAAGCTCCAAAAGGCACAAAGCCGCCGTCACGGCGCCGGCATACTGCGGGAACAGCCGCGCGGCGGTCCGAAAGTCCTGCGCCGTCCAGACCACGAAGAGAGAGAGTGCGAATAGCGCCAGCACGAAGGCAGTGCGCAGGCGCGCTTCGAGGCGACTGGCGTCATCCATCGCCTTGCTCCACCTGCTGCGCACTGCGCTGCATGCGCGCCTTCATCAATGTGCCACCGAAGATCAGCACCAGGCAGAGCGCGGCAATAATCAGTACCAGCGGACGCGTCAGCCATTCCCAGTCATAGATGTTGTAGGACATCCACAGGTAGCGTTCGGCCAATCCGGCGAGGATGAAGCCGACCAGGAGCGGTGGGCGCGGCATGCCGATCCGCTTCATGATCCAGCCCAGCATGCCCAGGGCGGCGAGCGCGATCAGATCGCCCATATGCCGCGTCTGCTGGAACGCGCCGAGGATGACGATCGCCAGAACGACGGGCGCGACGAACTGGAAGGGCACGAAGGTCAGCTTTGAGATCGGCTTGGACAGGATCAGGCAAATCACGGTGCCGAAGACATTGGCCAGGGCCAGTGACCAGATGATGACGAAGACGAGTTCAAGATTGTCGCGCAAAAGCGCCGGGCCGGGCTGAACCCCGAAGATCAGAAGCGCGCCAAGCAGCAGCGCCATCGCCGACGATCCCGGCACGCCGAAAAGGAGCGTCGGCATCAGAACGCCGCCCTCCTTGGCGTTGTTTGCGGCCTCGGGGGCGATCACGCCACGGACATCGCCCTTGCCGAAGCGCGACTTGTCCTTGGCGCGGCTGACGACGAGGCCGTAGTTCAGCCAATCGATGATCGACGACCCCATGCCCGGAATTGCGCCGATCAGCACACCGATCAGCGAATGGCGCACGACGAGGTACTTGTTGCGCAGGACGTCGCGGACGCCATCCAGCCAGCCCGAGCCGAGGCCCGCGCCGCGGCGTGCGATGGATCCGCCGCGCGCCAGCAGGTCGATGATCTCGGGGATGGCGAAAAGCCCAAGCGCCACGATGACCAGCGAGAGCCCGTCGTAGAGATAGAGGATCCCGTAAGCCCAGCGGTATTCCGGCGCGGCCGGCGCGCCGCCGATCATCCCAAGCATGAGCCCCAGGCACGCACCGAGGATGCCCAGAAGGGGCCGGTTGCCGCTGAGGACGCCCACCATGCAGAGCCCCAGGATGGTCAGCATCAGCAGTTCGGGCGCGCCGAAAAGCAGCACGATCGGCCGCGCGAAGGGAACGAGCGCGCTCAATGCCGCCGCGCCGATCAACCCGCCGATGAGCGAGGCGGAGAACGCCGCGCCAAGTGCGCGCGCCGCCTGCCCCTGCTTCGCCATTGGATAACCGTCCATCACTGTTGCCTGGCTGCCGGACGATCCCGGTATCCCCATCAGGACCGAGGGGAAGGTGTCCGACGACGGCACCGCGGCGGCAATGCCGATCAGCATGGCAATCCCGGCATAGGCATCCATTCCGAAAAGGAAGGGCAGAACCAGCGCCATCCCCATCAAGCCGCCCAGCCCCGGCAGGATGCCGACCACGATGCCGATGGAGACGCCGGCAAAGAGCATGCCCAGCCGGAACGGATCCATCAGGATCACAAGCGCCGAGAGAAACGCGTCAAGCATGAATCACACGGAACCGCCCGCCGTGAAAGGCGGGCGGTGGAAGCGCGGGATGCCGGTGCCCGGTCACTGCGCGGTCAGCGGGTCTCGAAGCTGACTTCGAAGCGTTCGGTCATCAGGTCGCGCAGCCAGTCCAGCACCTCTTCCGGGGCGGCGTCGAGTTCGGCCTTGATCTGGTCCAGGCCCTCGCCCGCGATGATCTCGTAGCCTTCCAGGATGTCGACCACCGCCGCCTGGAATTCGGGGTCGAGCACCATTGCGTCGACACCCGTGCGCAAAGCCTCGCGCGCTTCTTCGGGCGCGTCGGAATGCACCCAGATCGTACCGCGGGTGTTCTGCACCAGGTTGGCGACAATCTTGTAGGCCTCCCAGGCATCGCCCGAGGGCATCTCGCCGTGGATCGCTTCGTAAAGCTCGGGCGCGGTCATGACGTCGGGGGCGGCGGGGTCACGCATCGGGTTGCCTTCGGAGTCGATGAAACCGATGGCATAGCCGGTGATCGCCGTGCCTTCCTCGATCAGCGGCACCACGCGGGCCATGAAGGCGGGCGTGGACTGGGTGTTGATCGTCAGTTCCCCACGCTCGAAGGCAAGGCGCGTGTCCCCGCGGCCGCCAAAGCCGGG
>SLKW01000320.1 GCA_007134405.1 Paracoccaceae bacterium | reverse complement strand
CGCCGCGTCGGGGCCCCCGCGCCGCGCCCCCAGGGGCGCGGCGCCCGGCCCAACGCGAGGAGAGTTGAGCGCGGCACGCGCTCAGCCGGACGAGGGGCGGGAGCACCTCGGTCACTCGATTGCACCCGGGGGCGGGCTTACGACTTTGCAAACCTGGCGGCGTGGGGCACCGGTGACTTTGCAAACTCTGCCGCGGTGCCGAGCCACACGCCATCTCGCCGCCGAGTTTGCAAACTTTGCCGGGCGATTCTGCAAATCATCGGGCAATGCGTGGCATTGTCATTCGGTAACAGCGTTGCGCCGAGCCCATAACGTGGCGTAACTCTCGTCTACCCTGAGGAGGAGGAGAGCCCATGCGTTACGCTGACCTGCATCGTCGCTCGATCGAGGACCCCGATGGCTTCTGGCTTGAACAGGCGCAGGCCATCGATTGGGCCGAACCGCCGAAGCAGGCGCTTTTCGCCGACCGCGCGCCGATCTACGAATGGTTCAAGGACGCCAAGCTCAACGCCTGCTGGAACGCCCTCGACCGGCATGTCGAGGGAGGGCGGGCCGATCAGACGGCGCTGATCTACGACAGCCCCGTCACGCATACCAAACAGACCTTTACCTACCGCGAATTGCGCGACCGGGTCGCCTCGCTCGCCGGTGCCCTGAAGGCGCGCGGGGTGCAGAAGGGCGACCGGGTGGTGATCTACATGCCGATGATCCCGCAGGCGCTGGAGGCGATGCTCGCCTGCGCGCGGCTGGGCGCGATTCATTCGGTGGTCTTCGGCGGCTTCGCCGCGCGGGAACTGGCGACGCGCATCGATGACGCCAAGCCGCGCGCGATCATCGCCGCCTCCTGCGGGATCGAGCCGGGGCGCGTGGTGCATTACAAGCCGCTTCTCGATGGCGCGATCGACATGGCGGCGCACAAGCCCGAGTTCTGCGTGATCTACCAGCGCGAACAGGAAGTGGCGAAGCTGACCGAGGGCCGCGATCTGGACTGGCATGAGTGCCAGTATGGGATGGAGCCCGCCGAGTGTACGCCGGTCGAGGGCGATCATCCGCTCTACATCCTCTATACCTCGGGCACCACGGGCCAGCCCAAGGGTGTGATCCGGGCCACAGGCGGCTACCTGGTCGCGCTCGCCTGGACGATGAAGAATCACTACAACGTCGAGCCGGGCGAGGTTTTCTGGACCGCCTCGGACGTGGGCTGGGTCGTGGGGCACAGCTATATCGTCTACGGCCCGCTGCTGCACGGCGCGACCACCGTGGTCTTCGAGGGCAAGCCCGTCGGCACGCCCGATGCCGGCACCTTCTGGCGCATCATCGAGGAATACGGAGTCGTCAGCTTCTTCACCGCGCCCACCGCCTTCCGGGCCATCAAGCGCGAGGATTCGGCGGGCGAATTCGTGGAAAAATACGACATATCCAGCTTGCGTTGCCTTTACTTGGCCGGCGAGCGCGCCGATCCTGACACCGTCATCTGGGCGCAGGAGAAGCTGAAGGTCCCCGTCGTGGACCACTGGTGGCAGACCGAGACCGGCTGGCCGATCTGCGGCAACCCGCAGGGGTTTGATCCGCTTCCGGTCAAGATCGGCAGCCCTTCGGTGCCGATGCCGGGCTACGATGTGCAGGTTCTCGACGAATCGGGCGCGCCTGTCGAGCCCGGCACTCTGGGCGCGATCGCGATCAAGCTGCCGCTGCCTCCGGGCACGCTGCCGAACCTCTGGCAGGCCGAGGACCGGTTCGTGAAATCCTACCTGACCGCTTTTCCGGGCTATTACGAGACCGGCGATGCCGGCCATATCGACGCGGACGGCTATGTGTACATCATGGCGCGCACCGACGACGTGATCAACGTGGCCGGCCACAGGCTGTCGACCGGCGCGATGGAAGAGGTCCTTGCCAGTCATCCGGATGTCGGCGAATGCGCCGTCATCGGGGTCGCCGACGACCTCAAGGGCCAGTTGCCGCTGGGTTTTCTGTGCCTGAACAAAGGCGTGACGAAAGACCCGGCGCTGGTGGTCAAGGAGAGCGTAACGCTGGTGCGCGAGAAGATCGGACCGGTCGCGGCCTTCAAGCTCGCGGTTGTCGTCGACCGGCTGCCCAAGACCCGGTCGGGCAAGATCCTGCGCGCCACGATGGCGCAGATCGCCGACGGTCAGGAAGCGAAGGTCCCGGCCACCATCGACGATCCCGCCATTCTAGACGAGATCGCCACCGCGCTGCAGACGATCGGCTACGCCCGCCCGTCAGCCTGACAGGACATGCAATGCCTAAATCCACAGGTTGTGCGATTCATCTCTTGATTGTATTGCCAATTCGGCACAAGCTTGCATCGTTCCCGGTTCTTGCGGCAATATCGATTGATAGATGGTGAACGCGCTCGACATGAAACGCTTGGATCCGGCCCAGGACTCGGCCATCGACATGGCTGTTCTGGACCAGATCCTTGATATGGGCGATGCCAGACTGCGTGCCGCGCTGCTGGAACAGTTGCTTGCCGATTTCCGTCGGCTTTCCGAAGCGTTGATGCAGGACGGCTGGGACGAGGTCAGCGCGGCGGCTCACGAACTCAAGGGGCTTGCCGCGACCATAGGCGCACACCGCCTCGCGCAACTGGCCAAGCGCCTGGATACCGTTGCCGACTGCGCCATCCCGGGCGAGCTTGGCGAATTTCGCAGCCCGGTGGAGGGCGAAATGCGGATCGTTCTGGACACGCTGGCCATGCAAGCCCGCAGGGTGCAGTCCTGAGCGGGCGCCCGATGCGAGATGTGGCCGCCCCCTCCGACACGATCCTGCTGGTCGAGGACACGCCATCGCTGCAGATGATCTATGCTGCCGCGCTGGATCGAGCGGGCTACGCGGTCGAGATCTGCGGCACCGCCACCGACGGACGGCGCGCGTTCGAGCGTTTGCGCCCATCGGTGGTGCTGCTCGACCTCATGTTGCCCGACGGGACCGGGCTGGACGTGATGCGCGACTTGCTCACGCAGGCCCCGCAGACTTGCGTGATCGTCATCACCGCGCACGGCTCGATCAACAAGGCCGTGGAGATGATGCGCGCCGGCGCGCATGAATTCCTGGTCAAGCCCTTCGACGACCAGCGCCTGCTGGCGGCGGTCGAAAACGCGCGCAAGTCGATCACCCACCTGCCGACCCCCCGGCAGGCCCCGAACGACAGCAAGACGCTCGCACCCTTCATCGGCAGTTCTCCGAACATGCGGGCGGTCTATGACACGATCCGCTCGGTGGCGCGGTCGATGGCGACGGTCTTCATCACCGGCGAAAGCGGCACCGGCAAGGAACTCGCCGCCGAGGCCGTGCACCGTTTGTCGGCGCGCGCACGCGGGCCCTTCATCGCGCTCAATTGCGGCGCCATCCCGGTCGACCTGCTGGAATCCGAGGTCTTCGGGCATCTGCGCGGCTCGTTCACCGGCGCGATTTCGGACAAGATCGGCGCGGCCGCCGCCGCCGACGGCGGCACGCTCTTTCTTGACGAGATCTGCGAGATGGATCTCAACCTGCAGACGAAACTGCTCCGCTTCCTGCAGACTTCGACCATAACGCCGGTGGGCGCGACAAAACCACGCAAGGTCGATGTTCGCATCGTCTGCGCCACGAACCGCAATCCGCTGGAAGAAGTGCGCGCCGGCAATTTCCGCGAGGATCTCTATTACCGCCTGCACGTCGTCCCGATCCGGATGCCCCCGCTGCGCGACCGCGGCGACGATGTGATCGAGATCGCCGAGCGCCTGCTGGCCGACATGGGCCAGGAAGAGGGCCACGCTTTCACGGGGCTCGACGACGATGTGAAGGGGCTTTTTCGCACCCTGCCTTGGCCGGGCAACGTGCGCCAGTTGATCAATGTCCTGCGCAATGTCGTGGTGCTCAACGAAGGGCCGATCGTCACGCGTTCCATGTTGCCACCCGAACTGCTGTCCGGCGCGAACAACGACCAGGGGGTCACCACGTCCGTCCCCATCGCTGCGCCGCAACCGCCCTTTGCGGGCAAGACACTGGCCGAGATCGAGCGGATCGCGATCGAGGATGCGCTGCGCCGCCACGAAGGCTCGGTTCCGAAGGCCGCGCGCGAACTCGATGTCGCCGCATCCACCATCTACCGCAAGCTCGAGAACTGGGCGAAGCGGGATGTCGGCTGAGACGTCGGGCCGGCGCGTCCTCCTGATCACCGGCTGTTCCTCGGGCATCGGGCTTGACGCCGCGCGCACGATGGCCGCACGGGGCTGGCGCGTCTTTGCGTCCTGTCGCCGGATCGAGGATTGCGAACGCCTGCGCGCCGAGGGGCTGGAAAGCCCGCACATCGACTATGCCGACCCGGCCAGCATCGAGGCCGGCTTGTCCGAGGTACTTGAGGCGACCGGCGGGCAGCTCGACGCGTTGTTCAACAACGGCGCTTTCGCCACGCCCGGCGCGGTCGAGGACCTGCCAACCGAGGCCTTACGCGCGATCTTCGAGGCCAATTTCTTCGGCTGGCACGACCTGACGCGCCGCGCGATCGCGGTGATGCGTGCGCAGGGACATGGGCGGATCGTTCAATGCTCGTCTGTGCTGGGGTTCATCGCGATGCCCTGGCGCGGCGCCTATGTTGCGACGAAATTCGCGCTGGAAGGGCTCACGCATGTCCTGCGGATGGAAATGCAGGACACGAACCTGCGGATCATTCTGATCGAACCCGGCCCGATCACGACGCGCTTTCGCCTCAACGCCCGCGCGCAATTCGAACGCTGGATCGACTGGCAGGCAAGTCCCCGCGCACAGCAATACCGTGATACGCTGCTCAAGCGCCTCTACGCCGAATCGGGTCCCGATGCGTTCGAACTGCCGCCGGGGGCGGTCACCCGCAGGCTGATCCACGCGCTCGAAAGCCCGCGGCCGCGGCGGCGCTATTTCGTTACGGTGCCGACCTGGGGCGCGGCGGCGCTGGTGCGCCTTCTGCCGCTTTCGGTACTGGACAGGTTTCTCGCGCGCAGATAGGCCGGGCTGGCAATTGCCGCGGCGCCGGCTAGATCAGCGTCACGGTACATGGGGGCCCAATGCTGACAGACCCGCTTTTCATCGTCGCCGCAATCGCCTCGCTGGCGGTGCTTGGCATACTCATCCTGGGGATCGGCAGCTTCGCCCGCGGGGGCGAGTTCAACCGGCGCAATTCCAACCGGCTGATGCGCTGGCGGCTGGCGGCGCAGTTCGTCGCGGTGATCCTGATCGTGGCCTTTGCGTGGTTCAAGGCGAGAGGATAGGAATGGTCGTTCTCAACCGCATCTACACAAGGACCGGCGACCAGGGCGAGACGGCCCTGGGCAACGGCGAGAAGGTTGCCAAGTTCGCCCCCCGGGTCGAGGCTTACGGAACCGTCGACGAAGTCAACGCGACCCTGGGCCTCTCCCGCCTGCACGCCTCGGGCGACCTGGCCGAGATGATCGCGCGCATCCAGAACGACCTGTTCGATCTGGGCGCCGATCTCTGCCGGCCCGACATGGCGAAGGACGCCGAGGCGGGCTACACCCCGCTGCGGATGACCCAGGCCCAGGTCGACCGGCTGGAGTCGGAGATCGACGCGATGAACGCCAACCTGCAGCCGCTGCGCAGCTTCGTCCTGCCCGGCGGTTCGGCCTTGGCCGCGCATCTGCACCTCGCCCGCACCGTCTGCCGCCGGGCCGAGCGCCGAGCTGTCGAGCTTTCCCGCGGCGAAGAGGTCAACACCGCCGCGCTGCACTATCTCAACCGTCTTTCCGACTGGCTGTTCGTGGCCAGCCGGGTCGCCAATGAAAACGGCGCGGATGACGTTCTTTGGGTTCCCGGCGCGAACCGCTGAGGCGAAACGCGCCCAACGCGGCGTCGAGACGCAGAAACAGGTCGCATTGCCTCTGTTTTCCCGCAATCAGAGGCGCTAGGAAGCAACGGAGAATGCGCGCGCGTCCGACCACGCGCCGCAGCCGAGAGAGAGGAGAGGAACACCCATGAAGGTACTCGTGCCTGTGAAGCGGGTGATCGACTACAACGTCAAGGTCCGGGTGAAGGGCGATGGCAGCGGGGTCGATCTGGCGAACGTGAAGATGTCGATGAACCCCTTTGACGAGATTGCGGTCGAAGAGGCGATCCGCCTGAAGGAAAAGGGCGCCGCCACCGAGGTCGTCGCCGTGTCGATCGGCGTCAAGCAGGCGCAGGAAACGCTGCGCACGGCGCTCGCCATGGGCGCCGACCGCGCCATCCTGATCGTCGCCGCCGACGACGTGCATACCGATGTCGAACCGCTGGCGGTGGCCAAGCTTCTCAAGGCCGTCGTCGACGAAGAGCAGCCGGGCCTGGTGCTCTGCGGCAAGCAGGCGATCGACAACGACATGAACGCAACGGGCCAGATGCTGGCCGCGCTTCTCGGCTGGTCGCAGGCAACCTTCGCCTCCGAGGTCAGCATCGAAGGCGACCACGCGCTGGTTACGCGCGAGGTCGACGGCGGCCTGCAGACGATCAAGGCCAAGATGCCCTGCATCGTGACGGTCGATCTGCGCCTCAACGAGCCGCGCTATGCCTCGTTGCCGAACATCATGAAGGCCAAGAAGAAGCCGCTGGATGAGAAGACGCCTGCCGATTACGGGGTCGACGTCGCGCCGCGGCTCAGCGTCGTCAAGACCGCCGAGCCGCCGACTCGCAAGGCGGGGATCAAGGTGGGCTCGGTCGACGAGCTGATCGATGCGCTGAAGAACGATGCGGGGGTGCTGTGATGGCTGTTCTTCTTCTGGGTGAGGTGACCGACGGCCACCTGAACCGCGACGCAACCGCCAAGGCTGTTACGGCGGCGAAGCAACTGGGCGATGTGACCGTGCTCTGCGCCGGCGCGCGCGCCAAGGACGCCGCCGCCGAAGCGGCGAAGATCGAAGGCGTCGCAAAGGTCCTGTGCGCCGAGGATGCAAGCCTCGGCCACCGGCTGGCGGAACCGACCGCGGCGCTGATCGTGAGCCTGACGGGTGACTACACTCATATCATGGCCCCAGCCACGACGGACGCGAAGAACGTCATGCCGCGAGTCGCCGCACTGCTCGATGTCATGGTGGTTTCGGATGTCTCGGGCATCATCGATGCGGACACGTTCGAGCGTCCGATCTATGCCGGCAACGCGATCCAGACGGTCAAGTCCGCCGACTCGGTCAAGGTCATCACCATCCGCACCTCGACCTTCGATGCTGCCGGCGACGGTGGCTCGGCCTCGGTCGAGGAGATCGGCGCAGCGGACAATCCCGGCCTGACCGAATGGGTCGAAGACAAGGTGGCGGCCTCGGACCGTCCGGAACTGACCTCGGCCGGGATCGTCGTCTCGGGCGGGCGCGGGATCGGATCGGAAGAGAACTTCCAGATGGTAGAAAAGCTGGCCGACAAGCTGGGCGCGGCCGTGGGCGCCTCGCGCGCAGCGGTCGACTCGGGCTACGCGCCGAACGACTGGCAGGTGGGCCAGACCGGCAAGGTGGTCGCCCCCGATCTCTATATCGCCGTCGGCATCTCGGGCGCGATCCAGCACCTTGCGGGGATGAAGGACAGCAAGGTGATCGTCGCGATCAACAAGGACGAGGAAGCGCCGATCTTCCAGGTCGCCGATTACGGCCTGGTGGCCGACCTTTTCACGGCGGTTCCGGAACTGACCGAAAAGCTCTGACGCACCGGCGCAGGCCCGGTTTCGGCCCGCCTTTCGGCGGGCCGCTTTGGTTGGGCTTGCGCCCGTCGCGCCGGGGGGCATAAGCTGCGCGCGAGGGAACAAGGGGTAGGCGATGGACATCAAGACCGTGGGCGTCGTGGGCGCGGGCCAGATGGGCAACGGGATCGCGCATGTCTTCGCGCTGGCCGGCTACGACGTGCTGATGAACGACATCAGCCAAGAAGCGCTCGACAAGGCGATGGCGCTGATCGAGAAGAACCTCGACCGGCAAGCCTCGCGCGGCAAGATCACGACCGAGGAAAAGGACGCGGCGCTCGCGCGCATCAAGACGACGACGACGCTGACCGACCTCGGCCCCACGGACCTGATCATCGAGGCCGCGACCGAGCGCGAGACCGTCAAACAGGCGATCTTCGAGGATCTGCTGCCGCATTTGAAACCGCATACGATCCTGACCACGAACACCTCGTCGATCTCGATCACGCGGCTGGCCACGCGCACGGACCGGCCGGAACGGTTCATGGGCTTTCATTTCATGAACCCGGTGCCGGTGATGCAGCTGGTGGAGCTTATCCGCGGCATCGCCACCGACGACGCGACCTACCAGACGCTGCTGAAGGTGGTCGAGAAGCTGGGCAAGACCGCCGCAAGCGCCGAGGATTTCCCGGCCTTCATCGTCAACCGCATCCTGATGCCGATGATCAACGAGGCGGTCTACACGCTCTATGAAGGCGTCGGGAATGTCCGCTCGATCGACGAGTCGCTCAAGCTCGGCGCGAACCACCCGATGGGGCCGCTGGAGCTGGCCGATTTCATCGGTCTCGATACCTGCCTTGCCATCATGAACGTCCTGCACGACGGGCTTGCGGACACCAAGTACCGGCCGTGCCCGCTGCTGACCAAGTATGTCGAGGCCGGCTGGCTGGGCCGCAAGACGCGGCGCGGCTTCTACGACTACCGCGGCGAGACGCCGGTGCCGACGCGGTAGGAAACCGGAGGGCGCTCAAGGTTGAGCACTCGGACAAGCCTTTGACAAGGCTCGTCTATTCCGGCCCATTTACCTGAATGAAAGGTTCTCGGCCTAGAACACCGCCAGGCTAGGTGGGCAGGTAAAGACCAGGTTAAGAAAGAACCCGTTTTCTTTTCTGATCAAAGACTTATACCAGCGGCACTATCCTTTGACCTGTGCCCATTCACGGAGTGTGATTGAGGCGAGGCGCTGCGGCATGGCGATGAGGGTGTTCCAAGCGGTGCAGCAGACGTCGACGATGTCTTCGT